>JALYGL010000141.1 GCA_030777125.1 Actinomycetota bacterium | reverse complement strand
GCGCGAGTCCGGCGGCCCCCGTGTCGATGACGGGCGGCGGTGACTCCGAGGGAGCCGGGGCCGCGGGTGCCGGCGGAGGTGGCGCCGTCTCCAGCGCTCGCAACCGTGCCTCGAGCTCCCCCACCCGGGCTCGGAGGCGTTCGGCCTCGGCGGCCACGTCGGACGCCTGCCGCCGGGCCGCGTCGCGTGCGACGACGGTCTGGGCCAGCCGCTGATCCAGATCGGCGGCGTGCTCCGTCGCCTCCCGCCGGGACCGGCGCTCGCCGGCCAGGACCGCTCCGACCCGGGCGGCCTCGGCCCGGGCGTCGGCGGCGGCCTGTTCGGCCCGCCGAACGGCGTTCTCGGCCCCGGCCAGGCGGCGGCGGGCCTCGTTCTCGGCCCGGCGGTCGTCGGCCTGCTCCTCCTCCTCCTCCGCTGCTCGGGTTAGCGCGGCCAGCTCGTCCTCCCAGCCCTCCGGGCGGGACACGTACAGCCAGCCGCCCCGCCCCACACCGGCCTCGGACACCTCCGCGGCCACCCGGGACCGGAACTCGTCGTCGGTGTCGAGCACCCGACGGAGGGCCACGAGGGCGCGCTGCGGGAGACGGGCGAACTGCAGGAACGGCCGCAGGGCGGGAGGCGCCGGGACGGCAGGCGTGGCCTCTTCCCCCTGGCGGGCCACCGCCATGGCCGCCTCGAGCGCCGGCCGCAGGAGGGAGTCGGCGGCAGCCGTCAGCCGGCCGGTCCCCCGAGGTCGTCGCCGGCCAGGCGCTCGACGGAGGTGCCGGCGCCGCACCAGCGGCAGGAGACCTCCTCGACCGTCTCCGCCAGCACCTCCTCGTCGTCGATCGACAGCTCGCCGCCCAGCGAGTAGTGGTGGAACGCCCGGGTGCGGCGGGTGGTGACGACGTCGAACCGGGTGCGATTGCCGCATGCCGCGCAGCGGTACCGGACCGCCGTGCCTGCGTCGCCTCTCCCCACGCTGCTCTCCACGCCGGGCTCCACGGGTCCTCACACTACCGCGGTCGAAGTGCTTGCTCATCGAACACACGTTCGCATATGGTCGGCGGCGATGCAACGGACGTTCGACGATCTGGGCACCCCGCTGTCCGAGGTCACGTTCTGCGTCGTCGACCTGGAGACGACGGGTGCCTCGCCCGCCACGTGCGGCATCACCGAGGTGGGGGCAGTGAAGCTCCGGGGGGGCGAGTGCCTGGGAACGTTCCAGACCCTCGTCAACCCCGGGCTGCCGGTACCGCCCGAGATCACCGTCCTCACCGGCATTACCACCGCCATGGTGGTCCCCGCCCCTCCGGTCGGCGCCGTCCTGCCGTCACTGTTGGAGTTCGCCCGAGGCGCGGTGCTGGTCGGCCACAACGTCCGCTTCGACGTGGCGTTCCTGCAGGCGGCCCTGGCCGAGGCGGGAAGGCCCAGGCTGGCCAACCGCGTCGTCGACACCTGCGCGCTGGCCCGCCGCCTGGTCGGCGACGAGGTTCCCAACTGCCAGCTGGGCACCCTGGCCAGCCGCTTGCGGTTGCCCCACCGGCCCACGCACCGGGCCCTCGACGACGCCCTGGCCACGGGCGACCTCCTGCACGCCCTCCTGGAGCGGGCCGGCACCCTGGGCGTGCTCGGCCTCGACGACCTGCTGGAGCTGCCCACCCTTCGGGCCCACCCTCAGGCCGGCAAGCTCCGCCTCACCACCGGGCTCCCCCGGCGCCCCGGGGTCTACCTCTTCCGGGGGGCGTCCGGGCGGGTGCTCTACGTGGGAAAGGCCACGAACCTGCGGGCCCGGGTCAGGTCCTACTTCAGCGGCGACGACCGCCGGAAGGTGTCGGGGCTGCTCCGGGAGACCGAGGCCATCGACCATGTCGAGTGCCGGGGCCCGCTGGAGGCGGGGGTGCTCGAGGTCCGCCTCATCCACCGCCACCTGCCGCCCTACAACACCCGCTCCAAGCTGTGGCGACGCTATGCCTACGTCAAGCTGACGCTGGGCGAGCGCTACCCCAGGTTGTCCGTCGTCCGCTCGCCCCGATCGGGCGACGGCTGCCTCTACGTGGGCCCGCTCCCGTCCGCCGGCGCGGCCCGCCTGGTGGCCGACGCGGTGGAGTGCGCGGTGCCCATCCGCCGCTGCACGGCCAGGCCGCCGCGCACACCGCGACCAGGCCCGTGCACCCCGGCCCAGCTCGGGGTGGCCACCTGCCCGTGCGCCGGCGGCATCTCCGCCGACGACTACGCACGGCTGGTCGACCAGATCGTGCACGGCCTCACCGTCGACCCCTCCGCGCTCCTCGCACCGCTCGAGGGCCGGATGCGGACCCTCGCTGACGCAGCCCGTTTCGAGGAGGCGGCCGACATGCGTGACCGGGCCGCGGCCCTGTCCCGGGCCATCGCCCGCCAGCGCCAGCTCGACGGCCTGCGGCGGGCGGGCCGGCTGGAGCTCGACGTGGGCGGCGAGGCGGTGGTCCTGGTCAACGGCCGCCTGGTCGGCCCGCCGGGCCAGCTCCCTCTGGTCGACGAGGGCGACGACGCAGATCCGGCCGGCCCGCTGCCCCGCCACCTGGTCGACGAGCTGGCCTGCGTGGCGTCGTGGATCGACGGCGAGGGCCGGCGGGCCCGGCTGCTGCACTGCGACGAAGGCTGGGTGTCGCCGCTGCCGGTGCTCCCCCGCTACGAGCCCGGGCGCGGTCGACGGGCCGACCCGAGGGCGGCAGCGACGGCGTCGGCGTCGTCCGCGGCCGCGAGCACCGAGGCGTAGCGGTGCCCGGTGAGGTGCAGCCGCACGGCTCGCCGGCCGCCGCGCACGGCCACGAACTGCCGTCCCGTCGGGCTCCTCCAGGTGCCGCCCTTGACCCGGCCCGGGACGGCGAGTCCGGGGCTGCGCAGCCCTCGCGTCGCCGTCAGCGGCTCGTCGACGACCTCGGCGGCCGTCACCGCCGCCCGGGGCAGGTGCAGGTCGCGGTGCAGCGAACCGATCTTCTCCACCGTCGTCAGGTGGACGACGACCTCGTCGGGGGTGAGCGTCGTAGTAGCCACCGTCCCACCGTAGAACCGCCGGCACGGCTCCCGGACCGGCCCAGGGCCGAAGATGTCGCGGCCGGCCGGGCCGTCATCGCCTCGCCGTGGCTCGTCGCCGCAGGAGGGCGCGCCCGCACATCACCGCGACCGCGCCGACGAACGCTCCCCAGGCGACCCAGCCGGCCACGAGGGTTCCCGGCGGGGGGTTGGCGACGACGGAGACGGACCCGGCCAGAAAGCCGAGCGCCCCCACCAGCACCGCCCAGAGCACCGGCGTGGAGGGCGTGATGAAGCTACGGATCGCCTCGGCGCGGAGCCGCCTCAGGAGGGTGGCGGCGGGCAGCGGGTCGGTGGCGTGGCGTGCCCGGCGCCGGCGATGCAGGGCCACGACCGCGCCGGTCACAGCCAGTACGAGGACCGACCCACCGATCCGCTCCCCGAGCGTGCCGGCCTGGAAGAACAACACCACGCCGAACACGACCGCCCCGACCGACGGCGCGCTCAGCCCGAGGGAGGCGCGGAGGGCGTTGAGCCTGGGCTCGCTGCTCCGTGGGTCGAGACGAGAGGCGTCGCTGAAGTACGACACCGCGGCGCGAGGGCGTCCCCGTTTGAGCAGGACCAGACCGAGGTTGTTCAGGGCCTCAACATTCTCGGGGTCCGTCTCCAGGGCCCGCCGGCAATGGCCTTCGGCCTCCTTCCACTGGTACATGCGCATGGAGACGGCGGCCAGGGCGTTGTGACCGTTGGGCCTGTCCGGCGCTAGCTCGCGAGTCGCCTCGGCCGCGGCCGCCAGTGGTAGTTCGCCAGCTCCGCCTCCGACAGCATGGCCTGCGTCAACACCTCGTCTGGCGCCAGGCGAGCCGCCTCCCTCGCCGCCGCCAGGGCTTGACGGCGGCGGCTCAGGTTGAGGAGCGCTCGGGCGCGGATGCGGTGGGGCCACTCGTCGTCGGGCGCGAAGGCGATCGCCTCCCCCGCGGTGCCGATGGCGGCGTGGTCCTGGCCCACGCCGAGCAGGCACACGGCCAGCTGGCAGCGGATGAGCGCTGAGTAGGGCTCGAAGGTGGCTGCCTCCTGGAGCAGCGGGATTGCCTCGTCGTAGCGGCGGAGGGCCATGAGCGCCTCGGCCCGGGCCAGGAGCGACGTCGACGGCGGCCGGTCGCTCACCGCCGTCAGCACAGACGGTGGGCGCGCATGTAGGCCAGCAGGTCGTCGTAGGTGCCCCCGTCGTTGGCGAAGAGGGCGTAGTTCTTGGCCACGTCGAACCAGGGGCGGGTGCTGGGTGCGGTCTGTTGGACGGCTCGCTCCAGGTCGCCGCTCTCGATCGGTCGGGACTGCCCGGTGGCCAGCGACGCCGCCAGCGCCGCCTCGGCGGCCGCCTCGCACACCAGTCGGAGGTCGGCGCCCGAGTAGCCATCGGTCCGTTTCGCCAGCCGGCCGACGTCGACCGCCCCCACCGGCCGGTTGCGGAGGTGGTACTCGAGGATGGCCTTTCGGGCCGCCTCGTCGGGCGGCAGGACGAGCAGCATGGATCGAAGCGTCCGGGTCGTCGCAGTGCCGGGTCGACGTCCCACGGCTGGTTGGTGGCACCCAGCACGAAGATGCCCTCGTTGTCGTCCCGGGTGCTGTCGAGCTCGCTCAGCAGCTGGACGACCACGTTCCGCCCGGCGGAGTGGGAGAGATGCCTGCGCCGCTGCCCGAGGGCGTCGACCTCGTCGAGGAACAGGACGCAGGGAGCGTTCCGGCGGGCCGTCTCGAACAGGGCGTGGAGGTTGCGCTCGCTCTGGCCCAGCCACATGTCGAGCACCTCGTGCAGCCCGATGGCGAAGAAGCTCGCCCCCCAGCTCCCCGGCGACGGCACGGGCGAGGAAGGTCTTGCCGCACCCCGGTGGCCCGTAGAGGAGAAGCCCGCCGCGGAGGGACGTGCCGTACATCCGCCGCAGCTCGGGATTTCGCATAGGGCCGAGGAACGACGTCTGGAGCTGGCGTTTGACGCCTTCGAGCCCGCCCACGTCGGCCAGCGTCACCTTCTCGCCCTGGACGGCGCCTCCCCGTCCGAGGACGTCGTCGAGGAAGGCGTCGATGTCGTCCTCGACGCCGAGGTCGCCGACGGGGTCGGTCGTCGCCGGTGTGACCCCTCGGTGGGCGGCGGCCAGGTCGGGTTGGGCCCCGGCGAGCGCTTGATGGAGCCGCCGGTAGCGCGCTGCCCGGTCGGCGTCGCCGGCTTCGGCCGCGGCCCTGGCAGCCAGGTCGAGGGCGCCGGTGTTGTCCGGCTCGTGGACGAGCACCGCCGCGCAGTGCTCCATGGCGGCCGGCGCAGCCCCGTTCTGGAGCAGCAGCCCGGCAAGGTGGAGCCGGATGCCGACGTCCCCCGGAGCAGTGGCGAGGGCCGCCTCCAGTGCCGCGATCACGCTCGGGTCCACCGCCACCCGGAGAACCTAACCGCTACGACGCGCCGACCGGACGGGGCCTAGGCGGCGTCGCCGGCCAGCTGCCCCAGCGCCTTGACCGGCCCCACCACGATGAGGACGTCGCCGGAGGACAGCACGGTGTCGGCCCGGGGCGGCACCAACGTCTCCCCGGACGGCTGACGCACGGCCAGGATCATCACGCCTTCGTGGGGGGCGCACACCTCCCGCACGCTGCGTGCCGCCAACCCGGACGCGTCGCCCACCACCAGCTCCTCGATGCGCAGGTCGGGTGCGACGCTGACCATGTCGACGAACTCGAGCACCGCCGGGCGCAGGGCCAGGGCCGCCATGCGTGAGCCGCTGACCGTGTAGGGCGACACCACCCGGTTGGCCCCGGCCCGGCGCAGGATCTCGATCGACTCCGGCCGGGCGGCCCGGGCGATGATGAAGAGGTCGGCGTTCATGGCCCGGGCGGTCAGGGTGATGTAGACGTTGATCTCGTCGGAGTCCACGGCGCACAGCAGGGCCTGGGCCCGCCGGATGCCGGCGGCGTCGAGCACCGACTCGTCCGACGGGTCGTCGAGGAGGTACGGCACCCCGGCCTCGAGCATGTCCGGCTCCCGGGCCGGGTCGATCTCGACCACCACCACGTCGGCCCCCTGCTCGGTCAGCTCGTCGGCGGCCGCCCGGCCCACTCGGCCGTAGGCGCAGATGACGAAGTGGTCACGCAAACTGTCGATCTGGCGGCGCATGCCCCTCCTTGCCAGCGACTGGCCGAGCTGGCCGCTGGCCAGCATCGCCGTCAACACCGCGATCAGCACGAACACGGCCACGAACCCGATGGCGATCAGGCTGAGCGTGAACGCCCTCCCCGCCGCGCTCAGCGGCTCGATCTCGCCGAAGCCCACCGTGGTCAGGGTGGTCACGGTCATGTAGACGGCGTTCAGCAGGGTGAAGCCCTCGATGATGACGTAGCCGGCGGTGCCGTAGAGCAGGGCGAACCCCAGCAGGGCGACCGGTAAGCGCACCGGCGAGACGATCGACCGGAGCCGCCGGCGCCAGGCCGGTTGGCGGGCTCGCCCCATGGAGCCGGACGCTACCGCCCGCGCCAGGGGCGGCGGCGCAGCGCCGACAGGAGGCCGCGGCGGCTATGGGGCCGCGGCCGCGCCGGCCAGGTCGTTCGAGACCCGGACCAGGCGATCGAGCACGCCGGCGGCCCGGCCGTCGTCGACGGCCTCGCCCGCCTGCTTCAGTCCCTCGGCCAGGTCGTCGGCCAACCCTGCGGCCACCAGCCCGGCGGCCGCGTTGAGCAACACGAAGTCGCGGCGGGGGCCGGGCTCACCGGCCAGCACACGCCGGGCCAGCTCGGCGTTGGCCGCCGGATCGCCTCCCTGCAGGTCGCCGGGCCCGGCCGGCGCCAGTCCGAGGGCCGCGGGGTCCACCACGTAGCTGCGGATCTCGCCGTGGCGCAGCTCGAGAACGGTCGACGTGGTGGTGGTGGTGATCTCGTCCAGGCCGTCGTGGCCGTAGACGACCAGCGCCCGCTCCGCCCCCCGAGCAGCCAGCACGCCGATCATCCTCTCGGCCATGGCCGGGTCACTCACCCCGAGGGACTGGCGGCGCAGCCGGGCGGGGTTGGCCAGCGGGCCGAGGAAGTTGAACACCGTGGGCACGCCGAGCTCGCGGCGGGTGGGGCCGGCATGGCGCAGAGCGGGGTGGAACCGCGGAGCGAAGCAGAACCCCATGCCGGCCTCGACCACGCAGGCGGCCACCTCCACCGGCCCGAGGTCGATCACCACGCCGAGCGCCTCGAGCAGGTCGGCCGACCCGCACGCCGACGTCGCCGCCCGGTTGCCGTGCTTGCACACGGGGGCGCCGGCGCCGGCGACCACCAGGGCGGCCAGGGTCGAGGCGTTGATCGTGCAGCTGCGGTCGCCGCCCGTGCCGCAGGTGTCCACCGGCTGGTACCCGGGGGGCAGCTCGACGACTTCGGCGTGATCGAGCATGGCCCCCAGCAGCCCCGCCATCTCCTCGACCGTCTCGCCCTTGATCCGCAGGGAGACGCAGAAGGCGGCGATCTGGGCCGACGTGGCCCCTCCGTCCAGGATGTCGGACAGGGCGGCAGCGGACTGGGCCGAGGTCAGGTCGGTGCCCCGGGTGAGGGGCCCCAGCACGGCGGGCCACCCGCCCAGCTCGGCGAGCGTCATGCCCGAGACGGTACCAAGTCGGCCGGTGCGGCCTCCGGGGTCAGGCGGCGGCGGTCTTGCGGCGCTGACGGAGGATGCGGCGGCGTTCCCGCTCGGTGGCCCCGCCCCAGACCCCCTCGCGCTCCCGGTTGGCCAGGGCGAACTCGAGGCACTGCTGGCGGACGGCACACGACGCGCAGACGTCCTTCGCCGGGCCGGCCTCCTCGTCGGAGACCGGGTAGAAGATGTCGGGGTCGAGCCCCCGACACGCGCCTCGAGAACGCCACGTCAGATCCATCAGAAAGTTCCCCTTTCCTCCGTCCGGCGGTCCCAAACCTGCCGGCAGGAGGGTTCCGGGACAATTATCGAACAAGGGGGTTGCCAAAGTCCACCCGTTTCGGGGCGCATAGGCTCACGGCGGATGACGGGCATCGCCGACCGGGCCTTCGACCGCGGCACCGCCCTCGATCGGCTGGCCACCGGGCGCTTCGACGTCGTGGTCGTCGGCGGAGGCATCACCGGTGCCGGGGTGGCCCTCGACGCCGCGTCGCGTGGGCTGCGCACGGCCCTGGTGGAGCGGTCCGACTTCGCCTCAGGGACCTCGTCGCAGTCGTCCAAGCTGGTCCACGGCGGGCTCCGCTACCTGGCCCAGCGCGATTACCGGCTCGTCTACCAGGCGCTCGCGGAACGCCAACGGCTGCTGGCCAACGCGCCCCACCTCGTCCGGCCCCTGCCGTTCCTGCTCCCCGTCTACGGGAGCCGGGCCGCGTCGAGGGCGGTCGGTACCGCCCTGTGGATGTACGACCTCACCGGCGGCGCCCGGATCCGCCGGGTCCACTCCCGCCTGTCGGCGGAGGCGACGGCCGCCCGCGTCCCCGCGCTCCGTCGCTCGAGGCTGACGGCCGGCTACCTCTACTACGACGCCCACGCCGACGACGCCCGTCTGACCCTGGCCGTCCTGCGCACCGCGGCGCTCGACCACGGGGCGGTGGCGGCGAACCACGTCCGGGTCACCGGCCTGCTGCGCGACGGCGCCGGTCGGGTGGCGGGGGTGACGGTCGTGGCCGACGGCGACGCCGTGGAGATCGGGGCCGGCGCGGTGGTGAACGCCGCCGGGGTGTGGTCGGACGACGTCCTGGCCCTGGAGACGGCGGGAACGGCCGGCGCCCCGCCGGAGCCCTCCATCCGGGCGGCCAAGGGGATCCACGTCACCGTGCCGCAGTCCCGCCTGGCCATCGATGTGGCCCTCGTGCTCCCCGTGGCCCAGGACGGGCGCTCCATCTTCGTGGTGCCGTGGCCCGGGACCGACCGGGTGTACATCGGCACCACCGACACCGACTACGACGGGCCGCTGGACCACCCTGCCTGCACGGCGGCCGACATCGACTACCTGCTGGGGGCGGTGAACGCTGTCCTCTGCGAACCGCTCGCCCCGGCCGACGTGGTCGGGACCTGGGCCGGGCTCCGGCCGCTGGTGGCCTCGGCCACCGACGCCCGCAGCGCCGACCTGTCCCGGCGTCACCGGGTGGCCAGCTCGCCCGGTGGTGTCGTCTCCGTCACCGGCGGCAAGCTGACGACCTACCGGCGGATGGCGGCGGACACGGTCGACGAGGTGGTGCGGCACCTCGGCCGGGGCGGCGCTGGCCGGACCGCCCGCCTGCGCCTCCGGGGCGCGCCCCCCGGGCGCGTCGCCCCGCGAAACCACCTGGACAGCCGCTACGGCACCGAGGCCGGGGCGGTGCGCGACCTCGTGGCCGCCGACCCGTCCCTCGGGGAACCACTGGTCCCGTCGCTCCCCTACCTGCGGGCCGAGGCGGTGCACGCCGTCCGGGCCGAGATGGCCCGCACGGTCACCGACGTGCTGGCCCGCCGCACCCGGGCCCTCATCCTGGCCCGGGACGCGTCCGCCGCCGCTGCCGGCGACGTGGCCCGGCTGCTGGCCCCCGAGCTCGGATGGACCGACGCCGAGACCGCCGCCCAGGCCGAGGCCTACCGGGCCCTCGTCGTCACCGAACGGGCGGGCGCCGGGCTGCCGGAGGCCTCCCGGGCATGAACCTCCGGGTCGACTGGCGGGCCGTCGCCG
>JALYGL010000140.1 GCA_030777125.1 Actinomycetota bacterium | reverse complement strand
CCCCGGTGGACGACGACCACACCATGCTGCACGCCGCGGTCACGTTCCGGGTGCGGCTGCCGGGCCGGCTGGTGGAGGCCCTGGTCCTCCCGGTGGCCAACCGCATCTTCGCCCAGGACAAGGCCGTCCTGGCCGCCCAGGCCGCCACCGTCCGGCGCTTCGGGGGCGAGCACTTCGCCTCCACCGAGCTCGACGTGCTGGGCCAGCACATCGGGCGCATGCTGCGGCGGGCCGAGCGGGGCGAGGCCGACGACGACCTGCCCCCGGAGCGCCGCTTCACCATGCGGGTGTAGGAGGGTTGCCGCCCGGGCGCCGGCCTCGTGTCACGGTCGGCGGGGCTGGGGCCCCCGCCGACAGCGGCGGGCGAGGCCCGAAGGGCCCGGGTGCCCGCCGCCATATCACGGGCGGATCGAGGCCATGACCCGCAGGTAGTTGGCGCCGGCCACCTTGGCCACCGTCTGCTCGGACAGCCCCCGGTCGGCCATGCACCCGAGCAGGGCGGGCAGCTGGGTCACCGAGCGCAGGCCGGGCGGAGGGACGATGAAGCCGTCCCAGTCGCTGCCCAGGCACACGTGGTCGTCGCCGGCCACCCGGATGACGTGCTCCACGTGGCGGACGACGGTCTCCACCGACCGTCCGCCCAGGAAGGCGGCGTGGTACATGATGCCGACCACCCCACCCAGCCGGGCGACGGCCTTGATCTGGGCGTCGTCCAGGTTGCGCCAGTGGTCGTGCACCCCTCGCACGCCGGTGTGGGACACGATGGCCGGCTGCGACCGGTCGTGGACGGCCAGGGCGTCCCAGAAGCCGCGACGGTCGACGTGGGCCAGGTCGACCAGGATGCGCCGGGCGTTGAGCGCCGCCACGTAGGCCCGGCCGGCGTCGGTGAGCCCGCCCCTCCCCCACCGCACCGGCACGCTGGGCGCCCCCAGGGCGGTGCGGGTGAGGTGGACGAGGGTGACCCGGGAGACGGCGTCGGGCAGGTCGGCCACGGCGCCGGGGTCGACCGCGTGCCCTCCCTGGATGGCCAGGAACACCCCCAGCCGGCCCTGGGCCCGGGCCCGCCGGTAGCCGGCGTAGGTGTCGACCACGGCCACCCTCGGGTGGGACTCGAGGACGGCCCGCAGCCGGGCCAGGTTGGCCAGCGCCACCCGCCGGCGGCCGGCGGCGGAGCGGAACGGGTTGGTGGCGATGCTGAACACGGCCCCGGTCATGCCCGCGGCCAGCATGCGGGGGACGTCGACCTGGGAGTACAGCCGCCCGCCGAGGAGGCCCCCGCCGTGGGCCGTGGTCAGGTCGTAGCCCAACATCCTGGTCCACAGGAACGATTCGACGTGGGCGTCGATCAGGTCCATGCGTGAAATGGTGGAGTGGTGGGTAAAGCGCCCAGAGTGGCGACTGAAGGCAGTACCGGACGGCGCATCGAAGAGGTGATGACGCCCGACCCCGTGACGGTGGCGGCCTCCTCGACGGCGGTGGAGGCGGCCCGGGCCATGCGGGACGAGGGCGTGGGCGACGTGCTCGTGCTCGGCGGCAGCGCCATCTGCGGCATCCTGACCGACCGGGACATCACCGTACGGGGCGTCGCCCTGGGGCGGGACCCGGCCCAGATCCGGGTGGGTGACATCTGCAGCCCCAACGTGGCCACGCTGGAACCGTCCCAGACGGTGGCCGACGCTGTCCGGCTCATGCGGGAGAAGGCGGTGCGGCGGCTCCCGGTGGTCGACGACGGCCGGCCGGTGGGGATCGTGTCCATCGGCGACCTGGCCGACCAGGGCGACCTGGCCGAGGTCGGCGCCGGCCCGGCCACCGCCTGATCCGTCCGGGTCACCGGTGGCACCGGCCCGACCCCGCGTCGGAGAAGGTGCGCCCGGCCTGGGGGACGAACCGCCAGTCGTACCCGTCGGGGCGCAGGGTGAGGGCCAGCACGCCGTAGGTGCCGCTGTGGCGGACCTCGCTCCCGGCGATGGGCGGGCCGAAGCCGTAGTGGCTGCGCCCGCCGGTGCCGACCACGAACGAGCGGATGCCCCGGGCGGTGTCCACCGCGCCGGCGGCGTCGAGGGGGGCGAGGCGCTCGTAGTGGTGCTCGTGGCCGGCGAGGACGACATCTGCGCCCAGCTCGTACAGCGCGGTCCACAGCGGGGCCATGGCCGCGGTGGAGCCGTGGTTGCGGCCGGACGAGAACCGCGGGTGGTGCCAGTAGGCCAGGGTGCAGGCCGCGCCGGAGGCGGCCAGGTCGGCCCGTAGCCACCGTTCCTGGGCCCCGCCCGCCCCGCACCCCACGGCCGAGCAGTTGGAGTTGAGCACGACCACGTGCCAGGAGCCGAGGTCGTAGCTGTACCAGCCCGTGCGCGGGTCGCCGGCCGAGGCCCCGAACCAGCCGAAGTAGCCCGACGCCCCCCGGCTGGCGTAGTCGTGGTTGCCGGGGGCCGGGCGGGTCCGGGCGGTGTGACGACCCCACGTCGGGCCGTAGCAGCGGGCGAACTCCTCCGCCGTCCCCCGGTCGTAGACGTTGTCGCCCAGGGTGGCGATGGTGGCCTCGGGGACGGCGTCGAGCAGGGCGGCGGTGGCCTCGTCGCCCTCGGACCCGCAGTCGGCGATGTCGCCCGCGGCCAGCAGGACCGGCGGCGGCGCCGGGGCGGTAGATGGGGCCGTCGTCGCCGCTGCCGTGGTCGGGACGGTGGTGGGGACTGTGGGCGGGGCGGCCGCGGGGGGTGGGGCCTGGGGAGGGTCACCGCCGCCGCAGGCGGCGGCCACCAGGGCCAGCACGGCCAGCACGGCTCTGGTGGCAACCGTGCTACGCATGTCGGATGCTGTACCGCCGCCTGGGCACCAGCGACCTGGAGGTCTCCGAGATCAGCCTCGGCTCGTGGTTGACGTTCGGGACCGCGGTAGAGGAGGAACGGGCCACCGCCTGCGTGCGCCGGGCCTTCGACGAGGGCATCAACTTCTTCGACACGGCGAACGTCTACGGCCGGGGCGCGGCCGAGTCGTTCCTGGGCCGGGCCCTGTCCGGCTTCAACCGCTCGTCGTACATTCTGGCCACCAAGGCATTCTTCCCGATGTCCGACACCGACCGGGGGCTGTCGGCGGCGCAGATCGCCAAGCAGTCGGAGGCGTCGCTGCGCCGGCTGCGCACCGACCACGTCGACCTCTACCAGTGCCACCGCTACGACCCCGACACCCCCCTCGAGGAGACGATGGAGGCGCTGACGACCCTGGTCCGTCGGGGTAAGGCCCGCTACATCGGGTTCAGCGAGTGGACGGCGGAGCAGATCTCAGCCGCCCTGGCCATCCCCGGGGTGGAGCGGTTCGTGTCCAGCCAGCCCGAGTACTCCATGCTGTGGCGCAAGCCGGAGCCCGAGGTCATCCCGCTGTGCTCCCGGGAGGGCATCGGCCAGATCGTGTGGTCGCCCCTGGCCCAGGGGGCCCTGACCGGCAAGTACACGCCGGGGGCGCCGCCGCCGCCGGGCTCGCGCGCCGCCGACGCCAGGGCAGGTGCGTTCATGGGGCGGTTCCGCTCCGACGAGGTGCTGCACGCGGTGCAGCGGCTGCGCCCCATCGCCGACGGCCTGGGCCTGACGATGGCCCAGCTGGCGCTGGCGTGGGTCCTGCAGGAGCCCAACGTGTCGTCCGCCATCATCGGCGCCAGCCGCCCCGAGCAGGTGTCGGAGAACGCCGCCGCGTCCGGGGTGGCGCTGGGCGAGTCCACCATGGCCGCGGTCGACGAGGCTCTCGACGGCGTGATCGGCCCCGAGCGGCCCTCGGCGCAGGGAGCGGCGTGAGCCCCCGCTCGGCAGGGGTGGAGGCGGGGACCATGGTCGTGGTCCCGTCCATCTCCTTCCCGGTGGCCGAGCTGGAGAAGATCGTGGCCGTGCAGTCCTACGAGGAGCGCATGCTCTTCGTGATCCTGTTCCTGCTCAGCCCCAAGCTCCGGGTGGTCTACGTCACGTCGGAGCAGATCGACCCGGCCATCGTCTCCTACTACCTGAGCTTCCTGCCCGATCCTGAGCAGGCCCGCCGGCGGCTGACCCTCGTCCACCTCGATGACCCCGCCGTCGGCTCGCTGTCCGAGAAGCTGCTGCGCCGGCCCGACGTGCTGGGCCGCCTGCGGGCCGCCGCCGGCCGGGGCTACGCCTACGTGCTGCCGTTCAACGTCACCGCGGCCGAGCAGAAGCTGGCCGAGGCCCTCCGGCTCCCGCTGTACGGTCCGAGCCCCGAGCTGGCCTGGCTGGGCTCCAAGTCGGGGTCGAAGAAGGTCGCCGAGCGGGCCGGCGTGCCCCTGCTCCCGGGATGGGCGGACCTGTTCTCGATCGACGACGTGGCCGCCGCCATCGCCCGCACCAAGGAGGCCCGACCCGACGTCGAGGCCGTGGTGGTGAAGCTCAACAACGGGTTCTCCGGCCAGGGCAACGCCATCGTCGAGCTGGAGGGGCTGGGGCCCGGCGACCCCGTGGAGGCGTCCAAGACCACGTTCTGTGCGGCCGAGGAGTCGTGGCCGTCGTTCGCGGCCAAGATCGCGGCCGAGGGCGCGGTGGTGGAGGTCCTGGCCCGCGACCCGGGCACGGCGTCGCCCAGCGTCCAGCTCCGCATCGCGCCCGACCGCACCTTCGAGATCATCTCCACCCACGACCAGATCCTGGGCGGCCCCGAGAACCAGGTGTACCTGGGCTGCCGGTTCCCGGCCTCGCCGGAGTACCGCAGGGAGATCCAGGACCACGCCGTGAAGGTGGCCGAGGTGCTGGCCGCCGAGGGGGTGATCGGCTCGTTCGGCATCGACTTCCTGGTCATTCCCGGCATGGGCGTGTTCCTGAGCGAGATCAACCTGCGCATGGGCGGCACCACTCACCCGTTCTGGATGGCCCGCCTGGCCACCGGGGGCGTCTACGACCCGGTCGACGGCGAGCTCCGGGTGGGCGACCAGACCAAGCACTACGTGGCCACCGACAACCTCAAGTCGCCCTCGCTGGTCGGCCGCTCCCCGGCCGAGGTCATCGAGCAGGTGGGCAAGGCCGACCTGTGGTTCGACCCGGAGACGGCCACGGGCACCTGCCTGCACCTGCTGGGCGCCCTCCCTGCCGGGAAGATGGGCGTGACCTGCATCGCCGACAGCCCGGAGGGCGCCGACGAGCTCTACCGCCGCACGGTGGCGTTGCTCGACCCTCCCTAGGAGGGCCAGGTCACGGTCAGCGTCGGCGCCTGTAGGGGAGCACCGCCCGTGGCTCGCATGGTGAGCGTCATCTCCGTCGGCGTGGTCTGGGTGCCGCTCACCGTCCCGCCGGGCGCGCCGGTGGCCTTGGCCACCAGCCGGCGGTTGGTGGGCGGGCCCGACTCGATGACCAGCTCGCCGTCGCCGGGCTGCTGTCCGGCCGGACCGGTCCAGCGGGCCTGGGCGCGGAACGACCCGGTGCCGTACGGGGTGACCTCGAACACGGTGCCGGCCGGGGGGACGCCGGCCACCATGGTCGGCAGGCGGATCTCCATCGCCGGGTCCCGCGGCCGGTAGGAGACGGCGACCTCGTCGACCGTGACCGCCTGGCTCCCGCCCGTGCGGGCCACCTCCACGCCGGTGTACGCCGGGGCCAGGGGGAGCCTGGTGGCGACCCCGGAGCCCGGCGTCACGCAGCCCTGGCCCGACGCCGGGCCGTCCAGACCGCTCACCGGGCACACCCGCAGCCGCGCCGCGGAGCGCACGGTGACCGTCACCTGCGCCGCGTCGGAGTGGACCACCACCCGGAAGGCGTCGCCGGGGTCCGCCAGGTGGACGCCGGAGGCGTGGAGGGTGACCTCGTCGCCCGCGGGTGCGGTGGCCGCGCCGGTGGACGGGATGGTGACGACCGGCACCACCGTGGTGGTCGTCGATGACGGCGCCGGGTCGGTCGCCGGCGGCGAGGTCGTCGTCGGGACCGGGGTCGACGCCCCGTCGCCACCGCTGCAAGCGGTGGCCAGCGCGCCGACGCACGCCGACACCAGCAGGGCTGCTCGGCCGGGCATCGCTACTGCGGCGTGAGCTGCCGGAGGGTGGCGTCGTAGCGGCTCTGGAAGGTGAGCAGCCCGGCCACCGCGTCGGTCACCTGCCGCTCCTTCACCACCAGGCGCGAGCCCCGGTCGAACCACACGGTGAGCTCCTGCCGGCCGCTGACCGGCCCGGGCGGCAGGGTGGTGGCGGCCCGGATCACCAGGGCGCCGACGGTCTGGGCCCCGACCGTGACCTGCTCCTCCCCGACCACGTCGACCACCACGTGGGCCGGGGCGCCGCCGTTGACGGGGATGTCGAACTCGGCGTGGGCGCCGGGACGGGCCGAGGTGGGAAGGAACAGCACCGGCGCGTCCGGGCGCAGCTCCCGGACGTCGGTGGTGCCGGCCACCCGGGTCGTCACCCGCAGCGACAGGAGATGCACGCCTGTGGGCCGGTAGTCGAGCACCGACTCGGTCAGGGCGCCGGTGCCCGAGGGGTCGCGCAGGTCGCGCACGGAGCGTTGGCGGGTGCCCGTGGCCGAGTCGACCATCAGGGCGGTGACGGCCGGGAACGGGACCGGCCCGAGGCCGAAGGTGGACGATCCGGCGGTGTCGTAGCGGTAGGTCCCCGGAGCGGGCGGCCCGGTGGCGGCGGTGGTCGCCGGGCCCGGCGACCGGGTCGCCGCCGTCGACGGGCTCCCGCCGGTCGCCCCGGCGCGGGTCGTGGT
>JALYGL010000139.1 GCA_030777125.1 Actinomycetota bacterium | reverse complement strand
GTCCCGGTCGCCCTGGCGGTCCCGGTGGCGGCCCTCCCGGTCGCGGCGGGCCGGGCCAGGGCCGGCGCCCACCTCAGCGTCGCCGGCGGCGTCGTCGCAGCTTCGAGGAGCTCCAGCCCACCCAGGCCACCAACTACAGCCGCTCCGACGCGCCCGTCCCCGAGGGGGAGGTCGTCATCGAGCGTGGCGCCAGCGCTCAGGACCTGGGCCCCAGGCTGAACCGCACCGCGGCCGACGTGGTCCGCTTCCTGCTCCAGCAGGGCGAGATGGTCACCGCCACCCAGTCGCTCACCGACGACATGATCGAGCTGTTCGCGGCCGAGGTCGGGGCCGAGGTCCTGCTGGTCGACCCTGGCCAGGAGGAGGAGGTCGCCCTCAAGGAGATGCTCCGCGACGAGGACGACCCGGAGGAGACGTTGCGTCCCCGGCCGCCGGTCATCACCGTCATGGGCCACGTCGACCACGGCAAGACGCTGCTGCTCGACCGCATCCGCCAGACGAACGTGGTGGCGGGGGAGGCCGGCGGCATCACCCAGCACATCGGTGCCTACCAGGCGGAGAAGGACGGCCGCCTGATCACCTTCATCGACACCCCCGGCCACGAGGCGTTCACCGCCATGCGGGCCCGGGGGGCGCAGGTGACCGACATCACCGTGCTGGTCGTGGCCGCCGACGACGGCGTGATGCCCCAGACGGTCGAGGCCATCAACCACGCCAAGGCCGCCGACGTCCCCATCGTGGTCGTCATCAACAAGGTCGACCGCGACAACGCCGACCCCACCCGGGTCCGCCAGCAGCTCTCCGAGCAGGGGCTGGTGCCCGAGGAGTGGGGGGGCGACACCATCATGGTGGAGGCCTCCGCCCTGCAGGGCATGGGCATCGACGACCTGCTCGAGCAGCTCCTCCTGGTGGCCGACCTGGAGGAGCTGGTGGCCAACCCCGAGGGCCGGGCGCGCGGCGCGGTCCTCGAGGCCAACCTCGACGTCGGTCGGGGCCCGGTGGCCAACGTCCTGGTCGACCGGGGCATGCTCCGGGTGGGCGACCCCATCGTGGCCGGCGCGGCGTGGGGCCGCGTCCGGGCACTGATCGACGACAAGGGCGACTCCATCAAGGAGGCCACCCCGTCGATGCCGGTGCAGGTGCTGGGCCTGTCCGACGTGCCCAACGCCGGCGACGAGTTCCGCGTCGCCCCCGACGACAAGACGGCCCGGGCCGTGGCCGAGGCCCGCAGCCAGCGCAACCGGATGCTCGAGCGGCGCAAGAAGGGGCCGGCCAGCGAGAGCGGAGCCCGCCTGGAGGACATCTTCGAGCAGATCCAGCGGGGGGAGACGGCCACCCTCAACCTGGTGCTCAAGGCCGACGTGCACGGCTCGCTGGAGGCGCTCACCGAGAGCCTCCGGCGGCTGGAGCGCGACGAGGTCAAGCTGGCTTTCGTCCACCGGGCGGTGGGCGGCATCACCGAGAACGACGTCCAGCTGGCGTCGGCGTCGAACGCCACCATCATCGGCTTCAACGTGCGTCCCGACCGCGGCGGCCGGGAACTGGCCGAGAACCTCGACGTCGACATCCGCACGTACCAGGTCATCTACCAGGTCCTCGAGGACATCGAGAAGGCCATGGTCGGGCTGCTGAAGCCCGAGTTCGTCGAGGTGGTCACCGGCGAGGCCGAGGTCCGGGAGGTCTTCCGCGTCCCCCGCGTCGGTGCCGTGGCCGGCTGCTACGTCCGCAACGGGGTCATCACCCGCAACTCCAAGGTCCGCTTCCTCCGCGAGGGCGTGGTCATCTGGACGGGCACGATCACTTCCCTGCGCCGGTTCAAGGAGGACGTGCGGGAGGTGGCCACCGGCTTCGAGTGCGGCATCGGCCTGTCCGACTTCCAGGACCTCAAGCCGGGTGACGTGATCGAGACCTACGAGGAGCGCGAGGTGCCCCGCACCTAGTGGGTATCGTCCCGCGTACGTAGCCAGATGCACGCGGCGCTCGTGCAGTTCGAGGTCCACATCCCCCAGAGCCGGTCCCTGAAGGAGAAGCGGGCGGCGGTCAAGCCGATCGTCGAGGGCATCCGCTCGCGGTTCTCCCTCTCCGTGGCCGAGGTGGGCTACCAGGACAAGTGGCAGCGCGCTCTCATCGGCTTCGCGGTGGTGTCCGACTCCTACTCGCACGCCGCCCAGGTGGTCGACACCGTCGAGCGGTGGGTCTGGAGCCGCCCCGATATCGAAGTGTCGGCCTTCCGTACCGAGTGGCCGGATGCCGGCTGACCGGAGCAACCGGCGGTACTCGCGCCTCGACCGGGTGAACCACGCCCTCCAGGAGGTGCTGGCCGACGAGCTGGAGCTCATCGACGACGATCGCCTCGAGCTGGTCACCGTGACCGGCGTCCGGGTGGCGCGCGACCTCCGGTCGGCGGTGGTGTGGTTCTCTTCGCTGAGCCAGGGCCCGAGCGGGCCCCTGAGCGGGTCGCACCGCGAGCCCGACGCGGCCGCCGCCGTCCTGACCGGGCACCGGCCCCGTCTGCAGGCCGCGATCGCCCGCCAGCTGCGGCTGCGGCGGACCCCGGAGCTGTCGTTCGTCCCGGACCCCGCTATAGCCGCCGGGGCTAGAGTGGAAGACATCCTGCGCAGGCTGCAGAATGGCGGTGAGGCATCAGCCGCGCTGGGAGAGGCAGACCATGGGATCGACGATGAGTGAGATCGATCGGGCTGCCGAGGCCATCGCCGACGCGCCGTCGCTGGCGTTGGCCTGCCACGCCGCCCCCGACGGCGACGCCCTGGGCTCCATGCTCGCCCTGCACCACCTGGCCCAGGTGGCGGGCACGCCGGCGGTGGCGTCGTGGCCGGAGCCGTTCGTGTGCGGGCCCCACTACTCCTTCCTTCCCGGGCTCGAGCAGGCAACCAAGCCGATCGACTTCCCGGCCGCTCCGGAGGTCATGGTCACGTTCGACTGCGGGTCGCTGACCCGCCTGGGCGAGCTGGCCGGACCGGCCCGAGCGGCCCGCGAGCTGATCGTGATCGACCACCACGCCACCAACGACGGCTACGGCACCATCAACTGCATCGACCCCCACGCCGCCGCGTCCGCGGTGGTGGTCCGCCGGCTGCTGGAGCGCCTGGGCTGGGCCCTCGACCGCACCGCGGCCGTGTGCCTCTACGCCGCCCTGGTGTGCGACACCGGCCGCTTCCAGTACGACTGCACCACGCCGGACGTCTTCACCCTGGCCCGGGAGCTGGCCTCGTTCGACCTGCCCATCGCGGCCATGAACCGCCAGCTGTTCGAGGAGCACCGCCTGGCGTACCTGCGGCTGGCCGGCACGGCCCTGCAGCGGGCCGAGTTCGACCCCGACCGCCGGTTCGTGGCCGCATGGGTCACCGCCGACGACCTGGCCCGCCACGGCGTCGACATCGACGAGACCGAGGGGCTGATCGACCTGGTCCGCCGCACGTCGGAAGCCGACGTCTCGTGCGTGCTCAAGGAGACGCCCGAGGGCACCAAGGTGTCGCTTCGGGCCGTGTCCGGGTTCGACGTGGGCCAGGTGGCCACCACCTTCGGAGGAGGCGGGCACCGGGCCGCGGCCGGGTTCACCTCCGACCGCCCGGTCCCCGAGGTGCTGGCCGCCATCCGCGACGCGTTGCCCCAGGTCGACCACTGACCCTCGGCGGTCCGGCGTGATCGACGGACTGCCGGCGTGATCGACGGAATCGTCGTCGTCGACAAGCCGGCGGGCATGACGTCGCACGACGTGGTGGGCCGCTGCCGCCGGGTGTTCGGCCAGCGGCGCGTCGGCCACGGCGGAACCCTCGACCCCGACGCCACCGGCGTGCTGGTGGTTGGCCTGGGCCGGGCCACCCGACTGCTGCGCTTCCTGAGCGCGCTGCCCAAGTCGTACGTGGGCGAGGTCGTCCTCGGCGTGGAGACTTCGACGCTCGACGCCGCTGGCGAGGTGGTGGCCACCCATGACATGTCCGGCGTGGGGCTGGCCGACGCCCGGGCCGCGGCGGCCGGCTTCGTGGGAGACATCGCCCAGGTGCCGCCGATGGTGTCCGCGGTCAAGGTGGGCGGCCGCCGTCTGCACGAGCTGGCCCGGGCGGGCGTGGAGGTGGAGCGCACGGCCCGGCCCGTCACCGTGCACCGATTCGAGGTCGCCGCCGGGCCCGAACCGGGCATCCTTCGGGTCGAGGTGGACTGCTCCTCGGGCACCTACGTGCGCACGCTGGCCGCCGACCTGGGCGTGGCCCTCGGCGGCGGCGCCCACCTGCGCCGGCTACGACGGACGGCGGTGGGGTCGTTCACCATGGCCGACGCCCGTCCCCTCGACGAGCTCGAAGCCACCGCCGTCCTGGCCCCGGCCGAGGCCGTCCGGGACTACCCCCGCGTGGTGGTCGACGATGCCGCCGCCGCGGTCGTCGGCCACGGGGGGCTGCTCGAACCCGTCGACCGGGGCTGGGCCGGGGACGGGCCGTGGGCGGTGCTCGACGGTGACGGAACGCTGCTCGCCGTGTACGAGCCCCGCGCCGACGGCCGGGCCAAGCCGTCGGTCGTGCTGGCTCCGCAGTAGCCAGCGCAGGCCCTAACGTCGCACCCCGATGGAGGTGCACACGGACCTGGCGACGTTCCCTGCCCTGCCCACCGGTACGGCGGTCACCATCGGCGCCTACGACGGCGTCCACCTCGGTCACCAGGCGATCCTGCGCCAGTTGCGGAGGCTGGCGATGCTCATGGCGACGGGGACCCGGGGCCTTCGGTCGGAGTCCCGAGCGAGCCGGAGCGCAGCGGAGGCGAGACCGGGGACCTCGCCCGTCGCTGGCGGCGGGGACCCCGCCGGCGATCCGGACCCGGAGCGGACCCGGTCGGCGACCGTTGCCGACAGCATCGCCACCGTGCTCGTGACGTTCGACCGGCATCCGGCCACCGTCGTGCGGCCGGAGTCGGCGCCCAAGCTGCTCACCGACCTCGACCAGAAGCTGGAGGTCCTGGCCGCCACCGGCGACGTCGACCACGTGGTGGTGATCCGCTTCGACGCGGCCCGTTCGCAGGAGGAGCCGGAGGACTTCGTGAAGGAGGTGCTGGTCGACGGGGTGGCCGCCCGCATCGTGGTGGTGGGGGAGGACTTCCACTTCGGTCGCCGTCGCCGGGGCAACGTCGCCCTCCTGCGCCAGCAGGGCGCCGCCCACGGCTTCGACGTGGTGGGCCTCGGCCTGGTGGAGGTGCCCGGTGTGGCCGGACCGGTGTCGTCGACGGCCATCCGCAGGCTCCTGGAGGCCGGTCGGGTCGACGAGGCCAGCGCCCTCCTCGGGCGCCCCCACGAGGTCCGGGGCACGGTCGCGGGCGGCGACCGGCGAGGCCACGACCTCGGCTTCCCCACCGCCAACGTGGTCGTCCCGCCCGACATCCTGTTGCCCGCCCCGGGAATCTACGCAGGCTGGTACCTCCGCCCCGACGGCGTCCCGCTGGCCACCGCCATCTCCCTCGGCCGCCGTCCCACCTTCCATCCCGACGACGACAGCCCACTGGTCCTGGAGGCCTACCTGCTCGACTTCGAGGGCGACCTCTACGGTGAGCCGGCCCGCGTCCGGTTCGTCGGCCGGCTGCGCGACGAGGAGCGCTACGACTCGGTGGCGGATCTGGTGGCCCAGACCACTCGCGACGTGGAGGACACGCGGGCGCTCCTCGGCGCCCGGCGCTGACCGCACCGCCGGCCTGACGGCGACCGTCACCCGGGTTCGGTGCCCGCACCCCCTGAGCGGGCCAGCAGGACGACCGCGCTCAGGATGAGCGCCGCCCCCGCCAGCTGCAACGGTGTGATGCGTTCGTGGAGGACGGCCGCGGCCAGGACGAGGGTCACCACCGGCTCGAGGGTGGAGAGCGTCGACGCGTCCGCCGGGCCGAGGCGGGCCATGCCGGCGAAGAACGCGGTGATGGCGACCAC
>JALYGL010000138.1 GCA_030777125.1 Actinomycetota bacterium | reverse complement strand
GTCGAGATGCCGTACGAGCGGGGGAAGTAGTCCACCCCGAACTGGATGACCTTGAGGCCCAGGCGGTCGGCTCGCACGAGCAGCTCGGCGTCGATGAACGACCCCTCGCTGGCCAGGTGCAGCGTCTCGAAGATGCTCCGCCGGCACAGCTTGAAGGCGAAGTTCACGTCGCGGACGTAGACACCGAACACCAGCCGGACGAGCCAGTTGTAGGCCCAGGAGTACGCCGCCCGGCGGGGGCCCTCCCCGGTGCGGTCGTGGCGGTAGGCGCTGACGATGTCGGCGTCGTACTGACGGAGCAGCCGGCAGGCCTTGCTCACCTCGGCCAGGTCGCACGGCAGGTCGGCGTCAGTGTAGAGGACGAGGTCGCCGCGAGCCTCGGCGAACCCGGTCTTGATGCACCCGCCGAGGGTGCGGTTGCGGGCGTGGTGGACGACCCGGACCCGGGGATCGTCGGCGGCCAGCTGGTCGGCGATGACCCCGGTCCGGTCGGTGGACGCGTCGTCGATGATGAGGAGCTCGTAGTCGCCGATCTCCCTCTCGGCGACCAAGCGTTCGCACGTCTCCCGTCCGGCGTTGACCGACGGCCCGATGTAGTCCTCCTCGTTCCACATCGGGAAGAAGATGGTCAGGCTGCCGATGCGGGGGGCGGGCGCAGGCACACCCGGCGTCGCCGGTTCGGTCGCCCGGACGGGGTCGGTGACGGAGGGCGCGGTCACGGCTGGGCGAGCGTATCCGGGCAGGGCTGCGCCTACGCGGGGAAGTGGGCCAGCCCGGGTCGTTCGAGGTACTTGGAGGACACCGTCACCACCCGAGTGTCGTCGTCCCGGATCTCGTGGAGCTCGGAGAGCAGGGCCTGGCACTTGGCCTTGAACGTGCGGTAGCCGGGGGCCCAGACCAGCCAGATGTCGCGGGGCCCGGCCCGCTCCACCAGCATGCGGGCGAAGTCGGCCGGTACGGCCGCCTTGCTGGCCGCCGCGTACCCGACCCAGTCGACGAACTGCGGCGAGCCCCACCGGGGGAACGTGACCTGGTCGAGGCCGTTGTCGGCCGGCAGCAACCGGCTCACCGACGGGCCCAGTTGGTCGGGGCAGTAGGCGACGACGTCGCCGGGCGCGGCCCGGGCCTCCAGGGCGGCCGCCACCCGGGCCGCCGACGTGCGGTCGCCGATCACGTTGGGGATGGTCGCGGCGAATCCCAACGCCACCACCAGGGCGAGCACGGTCCGGTGGGCCCGAGGCGAGGTGAAGGTGACGGCGCCGAGGGCCACGAGGAGGACGACGGCCGGGAGCACGACCGCCGCGTACCGCACGGCGTAGGCCGACCCTCCGAGCCGGCCGGCCACGACGGCCACCACCAGGGTGCCGAGGACGACGATCCCGAGGAAACGCCCGAGGTCGTGGCCGCGGAGGTCGAGCTCGATCCGCCCGTGGCCGGCGCCGCGGCCCACCACGCCCAGGGCGATCAGGAAGAAGTACACGAGGCCCAGGGCGATCCCGATGTCCCAGTAGCCACCGGCGAAGTTGGTGATGGTGTCGAAGAACGACCGCAGGTTGCCGGGCGCCCCCCAGGGCGTCCCGGTGTTCGCCAGCTGGTGGAGGAACGTCGGGACCCAGGGCACGAACAGCAGGCAGCCCGCGGCCATGGCCGCCAGCGATCGCCGGGCGCCTGCTCCCCGCTCAGGGTGCCGCTCGGGCCCGGCCGGCGCCGGGTCCCGAACGGCGCGGACGGCGAGCACGACGCCGACCGTCGCCAGCAGGTAGAAGGACCAGTAGTGGGTGTAGAGGAGCACCCCGCTGGCCAGGCCCAGCCCGGCCGCGGCCCGTCTCGACGGCCGCTCCAGCAGCTCCATGAGCGACAACCCGCCCACGAGGACGAACAGCATCACCAGCGAGTACATGCGGGCCTCGGTGGCGTAGCGGATGGCGAACGGCGACGCGGCCAGGACGAGCAGCGCGGCCCACGCCACCCGCCGGCCACCGAGCCGCCGTCCGGCCGCCCACATCAACGGCAGCGTGGCCACCGAGACCACCCCGGAGAGGGCCCGGACGGCCAGCTCACTGCTGCCGAAGACCTGCATCCACCCGTGCAGGAGGACGTAGTACAGCGGCGGGGCGCCGTCACGGCGGAGGGCGCCGGGGATCTGGTCGAGGGGCAGGGAGGCGATGTTGACGCTGAGGGCCTCGTCCAGCCAGAGCTGCGACCCGCAGACGAACCGCAGCACCACGGCCAGGGCCAGGACCACGCCGACGGCCACCCGCACCCGGGTGGACTGCGGCTCGGGGGCGCGCCCGGCAACGTCGGCGGCCACGGGCGGGGACTCCGGGGATGGCGCCGGCACCGGCTCGTCGCCGGCACGACCGCGAATTGTCAGGTCCACCTGGTGGCCGGGCTCAACTCCCCCGGTCCGGGACGGTCACCGGCGCCCGCTCGACCGGGTACGGGGCCGGCGCCGCGGGTGGTCCACCCTCCGACGAGGGAATGCGGCCGCGCCCACCGGGCCCCTCGTCGACCGGGGCCGGGCCCCTGCGGAACATGGCCACGCAGAGCACGACGCCGGCCAGGGTGAGGAGCCACCCGAAGATGTCGACCGGCGTCCACCCGTAGTGGAGGGTGACGTGGCTCGACGTCGGCACCACCACCATCAGGTTGGGGGCCACCCGCCACGGACCGTCGGCCCCCTTCGCCTTCCAGTTCGGGAAGTACGACGCCTTGACCAGCACCGGGGTTCCGGGGCGGTCGACGTCGAAGGAGATGCTGTTCTCGGACGACCGGATGCCGCTCACCTGGACGGGCTCGACCGGCTGGCGGGCCGGGTCGTCGATCTCGACCGAGGCGCCGGCCAGCTCCGACTCCGACCCCTGGTGGCGCACCTGGGCCCGGG
The DNA here is from genome assembly GCA_030777125.1 of Actinomycetota bacterium. Lineage (GTDB taxonomy): Bacteria > Actinomycetota > Acidimicrobiia > Acidimicrobiales > AC-14 > JALYGL01. The sequence goes on along the minus strand of JALYGL010000138.1, from coordinate 4,345 downwards.
GCCAGCTGTCGGGGCCGGAGGCGGCCAGGAACACGTCCTGCCCGGCCGGGTTCATGTACCAGTCGACGGCGACGTCGAGCCACCCCCGGTGGCCCTTCTCCGCGCCCTCCAGGACGGCAGGCTGGTTGGCCAGAGGTGTGACCAGCTCCGACCCCCGCACCTCGTACACCTGCCACGGGCCGGACGTGGTGAGGAGCGTCAGGTCGGGATGGGCGTTGGCCTGGGCGACCGCCTCGGGTGAGAACGCCAGGTAGTAGCGGGCACCCAGCAGCTGCAGGTGGCTGACGCCGGCGGCCACGTCGAGCGACGGGTAGGGCAGGCCACGCTGGGGGTTGGACGGCGCCTTGGACAGCTCGGCCGCGCTCAGGAAGTGGAACGGCACGGTGGCCGACGACTCGAAGTACAGCCCCTCCATGGACCCGATGCACCCGTCGGTCCAGAAGGGCAGCAGCATCAGGGCCATGGGTGTGCCGAAGCGGTCGAGGCCCGACTCGTACTCCCAGTTGGCCCGGCCGCAACCGTTGGTGCGCCCCACCTCGGCCATGGTGTCGATCAGCGCCTTGTGCTCGGGGTAGGCGGCCTTGCGTTCGTAGCCCGAGTAGTTCCACTTGGCCCACGCGGGGATGAAGCTGACGTCGGTGGACTGCGGCTTGGGCACCCATGCCGGCAGCACCTTCAGGGGCAGTCCGACGAGCATCCAGACGCACACCGCGGCCACGACGGGCGTGAGCCGGGCGGCCAGCGGCTTGGGATCGTCGGGGTCGACCGCGAACATGCGACCGAGGGCGTGTCCGAGCTCGGCCACGGCCACACCGGCCAGCAGGTAGAGCGACAGGTAGTAGAAGGGCAGGACCCGGGCGTTCCACAACCGGCCCTGGGGGGCGACGACGAAGAGGACGGCCGCCAGCCCGGCCATCAGCATCAGGAACACGCCCACCCGCCGGCGGAACGCCACTGCCGCCACCGCCCCGGCGACGGCCAGGGCGACCAGCCACCGCAGGTCGTGGCGGACCAGGTTCTTGCCGTACTCGGTGATCTTCTCCCAGCCCATGTCGTTGGCGTACGGGAGGCGCATCAGGAACGGGAACGTCCAGAAGGCGGCCAGCAGGGCGCCGGCGAGGAACACCGCGCCCAGGAACTTCAGGCCCCGACGGCCGGGGCGCAGGGCCAGCAGGACGGCGGCCCCCACCACGGCGAACACGGTGGGCAGCAGATGGCACAGCCCGGTGACGGCGAGCAGGACGCCGGCCAGGGCGCGATGGCGGCCGGTGTCGAGCCCGCGCGCCACCACACCGAGGAAGACGAGCGCCAGCGACAGGGCGATGGAGAACGTGAACTCGCCGGCCAGAGTGGATGCGATGTTGCCGCCGTAGATGCTGAACCCGCGGTCGAACAGGAACGGGACGGTGGCGACGGCCAGCACGGCTGGTCCGGGGAAGCGCATCCCGGCCAGGCGGCCGAACGCCCAGGCCGCCACCGGCAGCGAGAGCAGGCCCAGGACGGTGACCAGCTTGAACGCGACCCCGTAGGGCAGGATCACGTCGACCAGGACGATCAGCAGCGACGGCAGCGGGAAGTAGAAGTGGTAGGCCGGGAAGCCTGCGTACCAGTCGGGCGCCCAACCGGTGATCCGGCCGTTGGGGAGCAGTCCCCGGCGCATGTAGTCGGGGCCCCACACGTGGGCGCCGGTGTCACCGCCGGCCGGGGTGGTGTCGGCCGTGAGCAGGCCGGGCTGGAGCTGGAAGAAGGTGAAGAGCACCGCTGCGGCCACCACGCCGACGGTGATGACCGTCTCGATCGACGGGCGCCAGCCGTCGGCCACGGCCTCGTCGTACATGTGGCGCAGGTTCTGGAGCGGGCGGATCCGGCCGGCCGCCGCCCGGCGGGTCACTGACATTCCCTTATCTTGTCACCCCCGTCCGGGCGGCCGGCGTCGACTCCTATCGGGCCGCGACCAGGTCGAGGACGGAACGGAGCCCGATCGTCTCGCCTTCGCGGTCCCACCATCGCCCCTCGCAGGACGGGCACGAGTGCAGCGTGACCCGGTGGGCGGACAGGTTCATGGCGATCTCGACCAGACGGGCGCTACGGCAGTTCGGACACACCACGGCTGACCCCCTCGTTCCCTCGGCCCTTCCAAAGGCACGCGAGATATCGGCCGTCCGGCCGTCCGACTTGAGGGATCTGGCGACCACGGCCCTCACTGCAGGGCGGCGACGGCGAGGTTGAGCGCGTTGAACGCGGCGTGGGCCACGATGGCCGGTGCCAGGCGGCCGGTGCGGACCACGAGCACGGCCAGCAGTGCGGCGAGGGCGGCCAGGCTCACCATGACGACCACCACGCCCGCCGCCGACAGGTCGTTGGGATGCGACAGCCCGAAGATCACCGACGAGCCGCCCACGGCCCACCCGGTGCCGAACCGGGCCTCCAGCGACCGCAGGAGCAGGCCCCGGAAGAACAGCTCCTCGACGATCGGCGCTCCGATGACCGCGGTCAGCACCAGCCCTGCGAACGCCGGCCCTCGGGCGTCGTTGACCAGGTCCTCCACCGGCCCCGACACCTCCGGCCGACCCAACAGCGGCAGCAGCAGGAGGGCCACGAGCGGGACGACCACGAACTGGGCCCCCAGGGCGGCGGCCACACCCGTACCGAGGTCGGACCACCGGGCCCGGAACCCGAAGTCCTCTGCCACGCGCCCGGAGCCCTTCCGGCGGGCGGCCAGCACCACGGCCCCCACCAGCCCGGTCCAGAGCCCGACCTGGCTCGCCGCCCGCCCGCCCAGGCCCAGATCGGCGTCGCCGGTGACGGCGAGCCAGGCGCTGGCGAAGACGCTCGACAGACACAGGCCGACCACCATCCCCAGGAGGACGTCGCCCAGGCCCCATCGGCGCACGGGCGCGGGAGGCGGTGGAGCGGTTCCACCCGGACGGGGATCCATCCCCTCAGCCTACGAGGGGGCCCCCTGTCAGGACGCGACGGGCGTGGAGACCGAGGCCGCGGCGGCGACCGCCCGACGGTCGTCGCCCGTCCAGCCCATCGGCACGTTCAAACGGTCGGCGTGGCGCGAGCAGAGGTCGAGCTTGTACGGCTCCGGGTCCGCCAGGTCCTCCAGCCAGACGGTCCGGGCGACGTACTGGAACACCAACGAGGCCGTCGCCGGGGCGCCACAGGCGGGCCGGACGCACAGGCGCGGACGCGACATCCCGTCAACGGTAACGGAGCACGCGACGCGCCAGGCGGATGGTCGCCCCAACTTGGGGCCCGTGCGGGCCTAGCATGGGCACGTGAGCCCTTCAACCCCCAATCCTCGCGACGCGCGCAAGGACAAGCCGGGCGCTCCCGGCGTCCCGGGCGCCGGCTCCAACTTCCCCCGTCCCGTCGTCTGGGTCCTCGTGGCCGTGGCCGTGCTGGCCCTCGTGGCCACGTCGGCGATGAGCAGGTCGTCGTCGGAGAACATCGGTTACTCGGAGTTCCTGGACAAGGTCCGGGCCGGCGAGGTGGCCAGTATCGACTTCGACAACGCCACCGCCCGCATCCAGGGTGAGCTCACCGACGGCCGCCAGTTCACCACCACCGGACCGGCGGTCATCCCCGACGCCGACCTGGCCCTGATGCGGGAGAAGGGGGTCAAGGACGACTACAGCCCGCCCAGCTCCAACATCATCGGGTCGATCCTCATCTGGGTCTTCCCCATCGGCCTCATCCTGCTGTTCTGGTGGTGGATGGGGCGGCGGGCCCAGGGCCAGATGGCCGGGATCATGTCCATCGGCCGGTCGAAGGCGAAGGTGTACACCACCGAGAAGCCGAAGACCACGTTCGCCGACGTGGCCGGCTACACCGGGGTCAAGCAGGAGATCAACGAGGTCGTCGACTTCCTGAAGGCGCCGGGCAAGTTCCGGGACATCGGCGCCCGCATCCCCAAGGGAGTGCTGCTGGTGGGGCCCCCCGGCACCGGCAAGACGCTCATCGCCCGGGCCGTCGCCGGCGAGGCCGGCGTGCCGTTCATGTCCATCACCGGGTCCGACTTCATGGAGATGTTCGTAGGCGTGGGTGCGGCGAGGGTGCGCGACCTGTTCCAGACCGCCCGCAAGCAGGCTCCCTGCATCATCTTCGTCGACGAGATCGACTCCATCGGCCGGAAGCGAGGGGCCGGCCTCGGCGGCGGCCACGACGAGCGGGAGCAGACCCTCAACCAGATGCTCTCGGAGATGGACGGCTTCGAGACCACCGAGGGTGTGGTCATGATGGCGGCCACCAACCGGCCCGACATCCTCGACCCGGCCCTGCTGCGCCCGGGGCGCTTCGACCGCCAGGTCGTCGTGCCCCTCCCCGACCTGGAGGAGCG
>JALYGL010000137.1 GCA_030777125.1 Actinomycetota bacterium | reverse complement strand
GCGTCTGGCTGCCGTCGCCGTAGATAGTGATGGGGTCGCCCGCCATGGCCTGGACGAGGAAGTTCGACACCGCCCGGCCGTCGGAGGGCCGCATCGCCGGGCCGTAGGTGTTGAAGATGCGCACGATACGGACGTCGACTCCGTGGAAGCGGTGGTACGCCATGGCCATGGCCTCGGCGAAGCGCTTGGCCTCGTCGTAGACGCCCCGCGGTCCGACGGGGTTCACGTTGCCCCAGTAGGTCTCGGGCTGCGGGTGGACGAGCGGGTCGCCGTACACCTCGCTGGTCGAGGCCAGGAGGAAGCGGGCGCCCTTGTCCATGGCCAGGCCCAGGGTGTTGTGGGTGCCCAGGCTGCCCACTTTCAGCGTCGGGATGGGGTGGTCGAGGTAGTCGCGCGGCGACGCCGGGCTGGCGAAGTGGAGCACCGCGTCGACCGCCCCGGGGACATGGACGTAGGTGCTGACGTCGTGGTGCTGGAAGCTGAAGCCCTTCCGCCCGAACAGATCCGCCAGGTTGTCGAGCGAGCCCGTGATCAGGTTGTCGACGGCGACGACCTCGTCGCCCCCGTCCACGAGCGCTCGGCACAGATGCGACCCGAGGAAGCCCGCGCCTCCGGTCACCACCACCCTGCGGCCGGTCATTCCTCGCTCGGTCACCGCCCGATGCCCTCGTAGGTGAAGCCTCGGCGGCGCAGGGCGGCGGGGTCGAGCAGGTTCCGGGCGTCGAGGACGGCGGGCACGGCCAGCAGGTCGGCGACCTTGGCCAGGTCGAGCCGGCGGAACTCGTCCCACTCGGTGAGCACCACGACGAGGGCGACACCGTCGCAGACGGCGTACGGGTCGGCGCAGACCTCGACGCCGTCCCCCAGGTCGGTGCCGGGAGCCACGGCCGGGTCGAACGCCCGGACCTGGGCGCCCTGGGCCGTCAACCGTCGCACCACCTCCAGCGCGGGCGACGACCGGAGGTCGTCGGTCTGGGCCTTGAAGGCCAATCCCCAGACGGCGATCCGGACCCCGTCGACCGACCCTCCGGCCATGCGCACGGCCTTGGCCGTCACCCGCTCGAACTGCTCGCAGTTGGCGGCGACGACGCCGCGCAGCAGCCCGAAGTCGTACCCGGCGTCCTCGGCGATGCGGATGAGGGCGTTGGTGTCCTTCGGGAAGCACGACCCGCCGTAGCCGGGACCGGGCCGCAGGAACTCGAAGCCGATGCGCTTGTCGGTGCCCATGCCCAGCAGCACGTCACGCACGTCCGCGCCCACCGCCTCGCACACGTTGGCCACCGCGTTGGCGAAGGTGACCTTGGCCGCCAGGAAGGCGTTGGACGCGTACTTGATGGTCTCCGCCGACGCCGGGTCGGTGACGATCACGGGCGCGGGGATGGCCTCGAACAGCGAGACCACCCGGGCCGCCGCCCCCGGGTCGTCGCACCCGATCACGACGCGGTCGGGGTTCAGGAAGTCGTGGACGGCGGTTCCCTCCCGGAGGAACTCGGGGTTGGAGACCACCCGCACGTCGTCGCGTCGGAGGGCCTCCTCGACGACAAGGGTCGAGCCGACCGGGACCGTGGACTTGTTGACGACGATCGACCCGGGGTCCAGCACCGGCCCGATCTCGGCCGCCGCGGCGCGGATGTAGGAGAGGTCGGCGGACCCGTCCCGGGTTTGCGGCGTGGGGACGCACAGGTAGACGAACTCCGCGTCGGGGACCGCCGCCGCCGCCCCCAGGACGAACGACAGCCGCTGGCGCCGCAGGCCGGTCCGGACCAGCTCGGACAGCCCGGCCTCGAAGATGGGGACCTCGCCCCGCGACAGCTTCTCCACCTTGTCGGGCACCACGTCGGCGCAGACGACGTCGTGGCCCACGCTGGCGAAGCACGCCGCGGTGGTGAGCCCCACGTAGCCGGCGCCGATGACCGCGATCCGGCTCATCCGGCCACCAGCTCCTTCACCAGCCGCTCCAGCGGCTCGTGGTGGTCGGGTAGGAGGGGCTGGCCGCTGAGGCGGAGGGCGGCGTTGTCGAGGACGGCATAGGCGGGTCGGGGCGCGGGCCGGGGGGGCTGGAGCTCCGCCGTGGAGATGGGTGTGACCAGGCCGGGGTCGAGCCCGGCGGCCAGCACCACGTCGCGGGCGAAGCCGTACCACGTCGTCGGGCCCTGGTTTGTGACGTGGAAGGTGCCGGGCATGCGGCCCGTCACCAGCCCGCAGATCATCCCGGCCAGGTCGTCGGCGAACGTGGGGCAGCCGTGCTGGTCGTCGACCACCGTCAGATGGGCGCCCTCCTGGGCCCGACCCAGTACCGTCCGCACGAAGTTCCGCCCGTGGCGCCCGCACAACCACGAGGTCCGCACGACCGTGTCGTCGGGACTCAGCACCTGCTCCCCGGCGAGCTTCGACCGCCCGTAGACCGACAGGGGGTTTGGCCGGTCCCACTCGGTGTAGGGGGTGGCCGAGGTCCCGTCGAAGACGTAGTCGGTCGAGACGTAACACACCCGGGCGCCGGCGGACCGGGCCGCTTCGGCCACGTGACGGGTGCCGAGGGCGTTGACCGAGAAGGCCCGGTCCGGATCGCCCTCGCACCCGTCGACGTCGGTCCAGGCGCCGGCGTGGACGACGGCGTGGGGTCGCACGTGGTCGACCACCTGCAAGACCTGCTCGCGGTCGGACACGTCGAGCACCGAGCGGTCGCACCCGACCACGTCGTGACCTGACCCGGAGAAGGCCTCGACCAGCTCCCGACCGAGCTGGCCGCCCGCACCCGTCACCAGCACCCGCATCCCGGTCAGCCCCCGGCGGGCGATCCGACGGGCGGGCCCTGCATCTCGCTCAGGGGGCCGCTCGGGCCCTGCATCTCGCTCAGGGGGCCGCTCGGGCCCGGCCTCCCGCTCAGGGGGCCGCTCGGGCCCGGCCTCCTGCTCAGGGGGCCGCTCGGGCCCAGGGCGCCGGCGCCCTGGTCGGCCCAGGCCGTCTTCTCCTCGACCGGTGCCCGATCGCGCAGGGGCTCCCACCACCGGCGGTTGGCCGTGTACCAGGCCACCGTCTGGGCCAGCCCTTCCTCGAAGGGGATGATGGGGGCCCATCCCAGCTCTCGACCGATCTTGCCCGAGTCGAGCAGGTACCGGCGGTCGTGGCCGGGCCGGTCGGGGACGATCGTCTTCAGTGACGGCGGCTTGCCCAGCTCGGCCAGCACCACGTCGGCGATCTCCTCGATGCTGCGCTCCACCCCGCTGCCGACGTGGTAGGTCTCACCCACGCGGCCCCATGTCAGCACCGACTGGATGGCCCGGCAGTGGTCGATGACGTGCAGCCACTCCCGCCGGTTCTCCGTGGACGCGTACAGCGGGATGGGCTCGTCGTCGAGGGCGTTGACGGTGAAGAGGGGAATGACCTTCTCGGGGAACTGGTAGGGCCCGTAGTTGTTGCAGCAGTTGGTGATCGTGACCGGCAGCTCGAAGGTCTCGTAGTAGGCCCGCACGGCGTGGTCGGCTCCCGCCTTGGAGGCGTTGTACGGCGTCCGGGGCCGGTACGGGGTCTCCTCGGTGAACGCCTCGTCGCTGTCCAGGTCGAGGTCACCGTAGACCTCGCAGGTCGAGATGTGGTGGAAGCGGGAGACGCCGACGCGCCGGGAGGCCTCCAGCACGGCCTGCGTGCCCAGCACGTTGGTCCGGAAGAACCGGCCCGGGTCGAGGATGGCCAGGCTGTTGTGCGACTCGGCCGCGAAGTTGACGACCACGTCGATCGACTCCCTGGCCAGGACGTCCTCCACCGCCGCCTGGTCGCAGATGTCGCCGCGGACGAAGCCCACGGACTCTTCCAGGCCGGCCAGGTTGTCGCGATTGCCGGCATAGGTGAGCAGGTCATAGGCGACGACGCGATCGTCGGGGTGGGCCTCGCTCCAGTAGCGGACGAAGTTCGAACCGATGAAGCCGGCGCCGCCGGTCACGAGCACTCTCACCGGCCCCAACGCTACGGGACGGACGGGGGCCCGGCGAGTTGCCGGCCCTCAGCAGGGAGGCGGGGCGACGGTGCCGCGAGGGAGCGGGACGGGTGCCACGCCGGGGTCGACCGTGGTGGGGGTCACGGGGGCCGTCGTGGTCGGTGCCGCCGGCGGGGGGGCCCGGAGGCCGGAGTAGTCGCTGCCGACCACCAGGGCCACGTCGGCGCCCCGTAGGGTGGCGTCCTCCTGGAGGACGGCTCCGGCCTGCAGGTACCGCTCCAGGACCTGGGCCCTGGCCAGCTGGGCAGGGGCGTAGCGGATGGCGGTGCGCACGGCGCGGGAGCCGGCGTCGCCGGGCGTGCCGGAGACGGTGAAGCCGGCGGCCTGCAGCGCCGCCGCCGTCTTGGCCGACACTCCGGGGGCGCCGACGCCGTTCAGCACACGGACGCCCACCGCGGCCGGGCCGTCACCGGCGGGGGCGCCGACCGTCGTCGGGGGACCCTGGTCGGGAGACCAGCCCAGGTGCGCCTTGCCGTTCATCCGGTCGAGGACGGGCCGGGCCTCGGCCACCAGGAGCTTCTCGACCGACAGGCCGGCCACGTCGGCCGGGCCGGTCGGCAGGGTCAGCAGGGCGACGCTCTCGGGCGTGAGGTTGCTGAACCGCCGGGCCACGGTGGTGATGTCCTTCGTGGACAGGGTCCAGTCGATCTTCACGTCCTTCACACCGATGCCGATCAGGCGGTTGAGCTGCACGGGGTTGGTGAGGCCCGAGGACAGGGCCTTCTTGATCATGCGGCGGATGAACTCCTGCTGGCGCTTGATGCGACCGAGGTCGGCTCGCGGGTCCATCTGCCACCGGCCGCCGACCAGCACCTCGTAGTCCCGGCTGCGCACGAACGCCAGCCCCTGGGTGCCGTCGAGCCGCACGCACCCTCCCTTGGGGATGTCGAGGCCGCTGGTGGCGTCGCGCGCCGGTGTGGGCACGTAGACGTCGACCCCGCCCACGGTGTCCACGATGTCCTTGAACCCGACGAAGTCGACCTGGACGTAGTGGTTGATGCCGATGCCGAGGGCCTGCTGGATGGTGGCGATCAGCTGGGGGGCCCCGCCGAGGGCGAAGCTGGCGTTGATCTTGTCGGAGAAGTCGGTCCCGGCGATGGGCACGTAGAGGTCACGCGGGATGGAGAGGATCGCTGCCTGCTGCCGGCGGGGGTCGACGTGCAGCACCATGATCGTGTCGCTGCGTTCCCCCCTGACGGTGCCCCGCCCAGCCTGGGCCGCGGCCTCCCCCTCCAGTCGGTCGCGGCTGTCGGAGCCCACCAGCAGCACGTTCATGACCTCGCCGGCCGCGTCCTCGGCCAGACCGGGGACGGTGACCCGCTCGATCTGGCCCACCCGGTACTGGACGTAGAGGTAGGCCACGCCGGTGAGGAACACGCTCACAGCCGTGAACAGGGTGCACCCGATGAGCACCCGCCGCCTGCGTTGCCGTTGCTTGAGCAGCACCGGCCTCGGGACCTTGGGCGCCGGCCGTGGCGCGGTGGAGGGTGACTGCCGCCCGTTCGTCTCGGAGGCGCGGTCCGCCTGGACCGTCACTCCCACGGCGGGGGAGAGTAGCCGTCGGCCCCCGGCGGGGCGAGCTCTGCGGACCCCGGGCGGCGTCAACAGGACGGTTCGGCGGGGGCCTTCGGCTGGGGGGACTGCTTGGAGGGCGCGGCGGTGGTGGCAGGAGCGGCCGTGGTGGCCGTGCCGGCCGGGGCGGCGGCGCCGGCGGTGATCCCGCGGTAGCCGGATCCGAGGATCAGGGTGACGTCGACGGTCCGGAGGTTGCGGTCCTCCTCGATCACGGTGGTGCCCTGCACGAGGCCCTCGAGCAACTGGGCCTTGGCCCGCTGACCGGGGGCGTGGCGGATCACCGTGCGGGTGTAGTCGTACGTGTCGGCGTCGCCCCTGTCGGCCACGTTGAAGCCGGCTTCCTGAAGGCGTGCGCTGGCCTGGCTGGCCACCCCGTCGGCGCCGGAGCCGTTGAGGACGCGCACCCGTACGTCGGTGGGCCGGACGCCCACGGCCGCAGGGTCGGGCGGCGCCTTGCCGTTCAGCCGGTCGATGTAGCGCTGCGCCTCCTCCTGCTGGAGGACGAGGACGGAGGAGCCGCCGCGGGTCGCGGGTCTGGTCGGAAGGGTGAGCATGTCGACGGTCTCGGGGTCGAGGGAGCGGAACCGCCGGGCCAGGCGGCCGATGTCGCTCGTCGACATCTCGCTGTCCAGCGTCACCTGGCGCACCCCGATGTTGATCAGCCGGTTGAGCTTCACCGGGTTGGTGAGGCCCGACGACACCGCCTTGCGCATGATACGGCGCATGAAGTCCTGCTGGCGCTGGATCCGGCCCAGGTCGGCCGTGGGGTCCACCTGCCACCGCCCCGACTCGAACGTCTCGAAGTTGCGGCTGCGGACGAATGCCAGGGCCTGGCGGCCGTCGAGGCTCACACAGCCGGCCTTGGGAATGTCCAGCTCGCTGAACTCGTCGCGCACCGGTGCGGGCAGGTAGAGGTCGACGCCGCCGACCGCGTCGACGATCTCCTTGAAGCCGACGAAGTCCACCTCCACGTAGTGGTTGATGGGGACGTTGAGGGTCGCCTCGACGGTCCTAACCAGGGCGTCGGCACCGCCGTTGCTGAACGCGGCGTTGATGCGGTCGGACCGCCCGGTGCCGGGGATGGGCACGTAGAGGTCGCGGGGGATCGACAGGATGGCGGCCTTCGTCTGCTTCGGATCGACGTGGAGGATCATCATCGTGTCGCTGCGCTTGCCGCTGACCTGGTCCTTGCCGGCCTGTTCGGCCAGGTCGCCGGTGAGCCGGTCGCGGCTGTCGGAGCCGACCAGCAGCACGTTCATCACCTCGCCGCCGTCGTCGCCCAGGCCGGGGATCTCCAGTCGCCCGATGCGGCCCAGCTGGTAGCGCACGTAGACGTAGCCCCCGCCGGCCACCAGGATGCAGAACACGAGGAACACGATCAGGCCGACGGCCAGGCGTCTCGGCCAGTACCGGGGGCGCGCCGCGACCCGAAGAGGAACTCCCACTGACGCCAGGGTACCGCCGGCCGTCGTCGGCGGCCCGTCGCGGCGTACCCTCCTGACGTGAGTGGAGACGCCGACCTGGCCGTCGTCGGCGGGCGGCTCCTCACCGGGCTGGCCGAAGTGACGTCCGACGTGGCCGCCCTCGACCACGGCGGGATCTGGGCCGTGGTGCTGCCCTTCGACGGACCGCCGGTCTGCGCCCGGTTCGGGCGATCACGCCCGGCGCCGTCGTGGCCACCGTCGGGCGCGGGCCCGTCCCGGCCGATGCTGTGGACGTCGAGCCTGGACCGGGAGGAGTTCTGCAAACGGGTGTCGGTCGTCCGCGACGCCATCGCCGCCGGCGACGTCTACCAGGTGAACCTGTGCCGGCGGCTCTCCACGCCGCTGCCCGAGGGGTTCGACCTCCTCGGGCTGGCCGGCGCCCTGGCCCGTGGGAACCCGGCGCCGCACGCCGCCGTGGTGCACCTTCCGTCAGGCGGGGTCAGCGTGGCGTCGGCCTCGCCGGAGCGGTTCCTGGCCCGCCGCGGCGACGTCGTCCGGTCGGAGCCGATCAAGGGGACGGCCCGGACGGTGTCGGGGCTGACGGCCAAGGACCGGGCCGAGAACGTGATGATCACCGACCTGGTGCGCAACGACCTCGGCCGGGTGTGCCGGTACGGGTCCGTCGACGTGCCCTCGCTGTGCCGCGTCGAGCACCATCCCGGCCTGGTCCACCTGGTCAGCACGGTCCGTGGACGCCTGCGGCCGGGCGTGGGCTGGCCCGAGCTCCTGGCTGCCACCTTCCCCCCGGGCTCGGTGACGGGCGCCCCCAAGCTGGCCGCCCTGGAGATGATCGACGCCCTGGAACCCGCACCCCGCGGGGTCTACTGCGGGGCGGTCGGGTGGGTCGACGCCGACGGCGGCCGGGCCGACCTCAACGTGGCCATCCGCACGTTCTGGGTCGAGCACGGCGCCCTCCACCTCGGCACCGGGGGGGGCATCACATGGGACTCGACCGCGGACCGGGAGTGGGCGGAGACGGAGCTGAAGGCGGCCCGCCTGCTCGAGGTGGCGGCGCGGTCGTGAGCACGGCGGCGAGCCGCCCATGAGCACGGCGGCGAGCCGCCCATGAGCATCGTGTGGGTCGACGGGGCCCTCCACGACGAGTCGACAGCGCGCGTGTCGGTGTTCGACCACGCCCTGCTCACCGGTGACGGCGTGTTCGAGACGCTGCGCGTCTACGGCGGGGTGCCATTCGCCACCCGCCGCCACCTCGACCGCCTGGCCCGGTCGGCCGCGGGCATGGGCCTCGAGGTCCCCGACCCGGCGGAGCTGCGTCGGGCGATGACAGAGGTCGTGGCCGCCAACCAGCTGGCCGAGGGTCGACTGCGGATCACCGTCACCGGTGGCCCCGGCCCGCTCGGGTCGGACCGGGCCGGTGCCATTCCCACCGTCATCGTGGCCTCTGGGCCGCTGCCGCCGTGGCCCCCGACGACCGACGTGGTCGTGGTCCCGTGGCCGAGGAACGAGCGGGGCGCCCTCGTGGGCCTGAAGACGGTGTCCTACGGGGAGAACGTGGTGGCCCTGGCCCACGCCCGCGACCGGGGGGCGGGCGAGGCCATCTTCGGCAACCTGGCCGGGAACCTGTGCGAGGGCACCGGCACCAACGTGTTCGTGGGTATCGGTGGCCGCCTGGTCACACCGCCGCTGTCGTCGGGCTGCCTCCCGGGCGTCACCCGCGACCTCCTGCTCGAGCTCGTCTCGGCCGCCGAGGAGGACCTGCCATTGTCGGCCCTGGCCGGCGCCGACGAGGCGTTCCTGAGCTCGAGCACCAGGGAGGTGCAGCCCATCCGCGCTGTCGACAGTGGCCCGCTCCCGGCCGCGCCCGGGCCCCTCACCGCCGCCGCCGCCGCCGCCTTCGCCGACCTGGTGGCCCGGGACCTCGACCCTTGAACGGTGCCGCTGGCGTTCTTTCCCCGGCTGAAACACCGTGGTGGTGGCTCAGCCGGGAAAGAGCGTCGCATTCCGAAGTCCCGAACCCATTCAGCGCAGGTGGATCACCTCGCCGGCGGCGATCACGCGCCGCTCCCGTCCGGCGTCCACGACCAGACGACCCTGCTCGTCCACCGCGGTGGCGGTGCCCGAGACCGCCAGGCGGCCCAGTTCGACCCTCACCGGCCTCCCGAGAGTGACGCACCGCGACCGGTATTCCGTCAGGATCCTCGCCGCCGGCTGCCGGCACCTCTCCTCCAGTGCCCGCAACAGCGCCACCAGCAGCTTGGCCCGATCGACGACGGCGCCCGTCGCCGAGCGGAGGTCGATCGCCCCCGGCGGCAGAGGGGCGTCCCAGTCGACGTTGAGCCCCAGCCCCACCACCACCGCGGCCCGGTCGCCGGCCGTGACCACCTCGCCCAGGATGCCCCCCAGCTTGCGATCGCCTAGGACCAGGTCGTTCGGCCACTTCAGGGCCACGGCCACGCCGGCCACCTCGGCGCAGGCCTGCACCGCGGCCAGGGCGGTGGCCATGCCGGCCAGGTGGGCGTCGGCGGCGGGGGGACGGAGCAGCACCGACACGAGCAACGACGAGCCCGCGGGTGCATCCCAGGTGCGGCCCCGCCGGCCCCGTCCCGCGGTCTGGTGGTCGGCGACCACCACCACGCCCTCGGGCGCCCCCTGGCGGGCGAGGGCCGCCACCGCGCCGTTCGTCGACTCGACGGTGGCCATGTGGCGCACGTCGGTGAAGCGGGTGCCGGCAAGGGCCAGTCTGGCGCCGGGGTTGAGCACCCCTGCACAGTATGGGCGTGTTCGAGAAGGTCCTGATCGCCAACCGGGGGGAGATCGCGGTCAGGGTCATCCGGGCGTGCCACGAGCTGGGGATCGCCACCGTGGCCGTCTATTCGGACCTCGACTGGCGGTCGCTCCACGTCCGGCTGGCCGACGAGGCGTTCGCCCTGGGAGGCGAGTCGGCCGCCGAGAGCTACCTCAACACCGACGCCATCGTCGCCGCCATCGACCGTAGCGGGGCCGACGCCGTCCACCCCGGCTACGGCTTCTTCTCCGAGAACGCCGACTTCGCCCGGGCCATCACCGCCCGGGGTGTCGCCTTCGTCGGTCCGCCCGCCGACGCCATCGAGTTGATGGGCGACAAGGTGTCGGCTCGGATCACGGTGGGACGGGCCGGGGTTCCGGTGGTGCCGGGGAGCGACGGCCCGGTCGAGCGCGCCGACGAGGTGGTGGCCTTCGGGGACGCCCACGGGTGGCCGGTGGCGGTCAAGGCCGCGTTCGGGGGCGGCGGGCGCGGCATGCGGGTGATTCCCGACGCGGCCACGGCCCAGGCGGGGTTGGAGGCCGCCCGCCGCGAGGGACAGGCCTACTTCGGGCGCCCCGACGTCTATCTCGAGCGGTACCTGCCGTGGCCCCGCCACGTCGAGATGCAGCTGTTCGCCGACGGCCACGGCAACGTCGTGTGGCTGGGCGAGCGGGACTGCTCCTCCCAGCGCCGCCACCAGAAGCTCATCGAGGAGACGCCGTCGCCGGGGTTGCCCGACGACGTTCGCCAGGCCATGGGGGAGGCGGCCGTGCAGGTGGTACGGGCCTGCGGGTACGTCAACGCCGGCACCGTCGAGTTCCTGTACCAGGACGGCGAGTTCTACTTCCTGGAGATGAACACCCGCCTGCAGGTCGAGCACACCCTCACCGAGCTGGTCTGCGGGATGGACCTGGTCGCCGAGCAGCTCCGGGTGGCGGCGGGGGAGCCGCTGTCGGTCGACCAGGACGGCGTTGATCCCCGCGGTCACGCCATCGAGTGCCGGATCAACGCCGAGGACCCGGCCGGCGGGCGCTTCCTCCCGTCGCCCGGAACGCTCACCCGGTTCTCGCGGCCCGGCGGGTTCGGGGTCCGTATCGACGCCGGCTACGGCGAGGGCGACACCATCAGCCAGCACTACGACAACCTGGTGGCCAAGGTGCTGACGTGGGGCCAGACGCGCGAAGAGGCCCGCCGGCGGATGATCCGCGTCCTCCGGGAGATGATCATCGAGGGCGTCACCACCAACGTCGCCGCCCACCTGCGCATCCTCGATCATCCCGACTTCGTCGCCGCCGTCCATTCCACGCGGTGGGTGGAGGAGCGGCTCGACTTCGGCGACCTGCCGACGGCCGCGCCCGCCCCACCCCGAGCCCGGCCGGACGTCGAGCCCCCGGTGCCGCGGACCGTCGACGTGGAGGTCGAGGGCCGGCGCTACCAGGTACGGGTGTGGGTTCCCGACGGTCCCCAGACGGCAGCCGGCCAGCCCGCGGCCGCATCCAAGGAGCGCCCCCGCCGCCGGCCACCGCCCGGCGCGACCGGCGGTGGCAGTGGCGGGCTGGTGACGGCGCCGATGCAGGGGACCATCGTCGAGGTGGTGGTGTCGGTGGGTGACCGCATCGAGGCGGGGCAGGCCGTGTGCGTGCTCGAGGCCATGAAGATGGAGAACCAGGTCGACAGCGAGCAGGCCGGCACCGTTACCGAGGTCCGGGTGGCCGCCGGCGACAACGTCAGCGCCGGCGACGTGCTGGCGGTGATCGAGTAGGACTACTCGGCGGCGTCCGACAGCGACTCGGACAGGGTGGGGTGCACCAGCAGGCTCTCGAAGATGTCGGTCACCCGCAGGTTGCAGTTCACGGCCAGGGCGACGACGGAGATGAGCTCGGCCGCATGG
>JALYGL010000136.1 GCA_030777125.1 Actinomycetota bacterium | reverse complement strand
TGGTGGAGCGACTTCGACCCTGAGTGGATCGACGCGGTAGCCGAGAACGGCCAGACGTACTACCGGCGGATGCTGAACCTGGTCGTCCCCCGGCTGCCGGCGGTGGCTGCGTCCCTCGAGCGGGGGGCGCGGTACCTCGATCTGGCCTGCGGCGTGTGCCGGGGGCCGGCCAAGGTCGCCGCAGCCTTCCCGGGCACGACCGTCACCGCGGTCGACGGCGACCCCTACACGTTGGAGTTGGCCGAGCGGGAGATGAAGGAGCAGGGCCTGGGCGACCGGTTCCGCTTCGTCCATTCCATGCTCGAGGACCTCGACATCGACGGCGGCCACGACCTGGCCGTGATCAACATCTCGCTGCACGAGGCCCGCGACATGGAGCGGGCGGTGCAGCGGGCCCATGCCGCCCTTGAGCCGGGCGGGACGTTCCTGGTGTCGGAGTTCCCCTTCCCCGAGCGCGAGGAGGACTGCCGGACCGTT
This sequence comes from Actinomycetota bacterium, assembly GCA_030777125.1. Classification (GTDB taxonomy): domain Bacteria; phylum Actinomycetota; class Acidimicrobiia; order Acidimicrobiales; family AC-14; genus JALYGL01. The sequence continues at coordinate 6,925 of JALYGL010000136.1, read as the reverse complement.
CCCGGCCGTCTGATGTGCGGCGTCCAGTTCTTCGAGGCCCACATCGGCTGCCAGCTGCTTCCGACCGCCCGGTTCGTCGACCTGCTGGAGCGGTCCGGGTTCCGTGAGGTCGGCGTGATCGACGTGACACCCGTCCACGTCGTGGTGCACGGCACCAAATGACCAGACAACACACAGACAGGAGAAGCACATGAACCGGAGAAGCAATGCACGAAGGGCATTCGCCATCGCCACCGTCACCGCCCTCGGCGGATTGGCCGGCTGGACCGGCCTGGCCGGCGCCCATCCCACTCCGGACCCGTTCAACATCACGACCGCCTTCCGCAGCAAGCCGGTGATCGTGGAGGACCCGATCCACGTCAACATGAGGCGGGGGACGGAGGTCACCACGACCCGACTCACCGTCGGCCCGGGCGGTCACACGCCCTGGCACTACCACCCCGGCCCCCACGTGGTGGCGGTCACGGCCGGCACGGTGACGGTCTACGAGACCACCTGCGTCCCGCGAGGGACCTTCGTTGCCGGAGAGGGGTTCTTCGACCGCGGCTCGAGCAAGCCCCGTCACATCCACACTCTCTACAACCCGGGATCCGCCGCCGCCGAGGTGGTGATCACCGACTTCCGTGAGCCGGGTCGGGCGCTGACGGTTCCCGCTGACCGCCAGCCCAGGGACTGCTTCTAGTGGGAGCGGGCGTGGTGGCGGACGACATCTTCGACCGCCGCCGCCCGCCCCGCTTCCCAGGCGCGGGCGAAGTCATCCTCGCCGAGGCCCTGGCGCACTGCGTCGAGGTCCCGGACGTAGCGCTCGAGATCGGCGGGCGGCACCGGCGCCCCCGCCGTCTGGCGCAGGGCGTGCGCCGTTCCGAGCACGCGGGCCGCCTGCTCGAGCTCGGCGGGGGAGGCGGCGAGCGTGGCGGCCAGGCCCTCCAGACACTCGGCGGTGGCGAGCCGGTCGCCGTGCCGGCCGGCCACGGCCAGCCCCTCGGCGAAGAGGTCGGCCGCGGCGGGGACGTCGTCCTCGGACCGGGCCAGCTTGGCCAGCCGAAGCAGGGACCAGGCGATGCAGTATGTGTCGCCCAGCTCCCGGGCGATGGCGAGGCTCGCCTCCAACAGGCGGCGGGCGTCTTCCGGGCGGCCGGCGGCCCGCTCGAGGTCGCCCAGATGGCTCAACGACCAGGCCTCCCCGTACCGGTCTCCGAGCTCCCGCCGGACGGCCAGGGCCTCGTCGTGCAAGTGCCGGGCCGTGGCCAGGTCGCCCTCGTTCTGGGCCGCCCAGCCCAGGTAGGTCAACGACCAGGCGGCGCCGTAGCGGTCGCCCAGCGTGTGCTGCAGCTCCAGGCTCTGCCCGCAGGACGATCGAACCGTCGGATGGTCACCCTGCAGCAGGGCGAGATAGGCGACGGCGGTGAGGGTCTGGGCCAGGCCCTGGTGATCGCCGAGGTGCTGCCACTCGGCCAACGCCTCCTCGGTGAACCCCCGGGCCCGGACGAAGTCGCCCCGGGTCTGGGCGATCCATCCCAGGTTGGTGAGCGACGCCGCCGCCACCCGCCGGTCGCCGAGGTCGCGCCCGATGGCCAGGCTCTCGTCGTAGAGGGCGGTGGCCGCGTCCAACCGGCCTTCGAGCCCCTCGAGGTTGCCAAGGCTGTGCAGGGCCGACGCCGTGCCTCGGAGGTCGGCGGCCTCGCGGCTCAGGGCCAGACCGGCCTCGTAGTGGCGGCGGGCGGCCTGGTGGTCACCCTGGCGCTGCGCCAGCACCCCCGCCCACCGGTGGGCCCTCGCTCGCAGGGCCACGGGCCCGGCCGGGTTTGCGTCGAGCGCGGTCTCGAGCCAGTGGCGCCCTTCGCTCAGGTGTCCCCGGACCTCCCAGAAGCGCCCGAGGGCGGTGGTCAGCGACAGCAGCGCGGCGCCGTCGGAGGACCTCGCCGCCCATCCCACCGCGTTGCGGAGGTTGTCGTGTTCCACGGCGAGACGCTGCAGCCACTCCGCCTGGCCCGTTCCTTGCAGGTGGGGCTCGGCCTCGGCGGCCAGGCCGACGGCCCAGGCCAGGTGCCGGGTCGCCACCGCCTCGCTGTCACCGGTTTCGGCCAGTCGCTCGGCGCCGTACTGGCGCAGGGTTTCAAGCAGGCCGAACCGGTTGGCCGCCCGGTCCGGGTCGGCCAGCACCATCGACTTGTCCGCCAGTCCGGCGAGCGCCTCGAGGACCGTCGACGGCGCCAGGTCGGCGGCGGAACAGACCGCTTCGGCGGCGTGCAGGGTGAAGCCCCCGGAGAACACCGAGAGGCGCTCGAACAACCGTCGCTCCGGTCCGGTCAGGCTCTCGTAGCTCCAGTCCACGGCGGCTCGGAGGGTCCGGTGGCGGTGGGGGCCGGTACGGGGGCCGGCCGACAGCAACCCGAACCGGTCGTCGAGGCGCTCGGCGATCTCGCCCATGGCCAGAAGACGCGTCCGCGCCGCGGCCAGCTCGATGGCCAGCGGGATTCCTTCCAGCCGGGCACAGATGCGGGCCACGTCGCCGGCGTCGGCAGCCGACAGCTCCAGACCCGGGCACAGCGTCGTGGCCCGCTCGAGGAACAGGCGCGCCGCCTCGAAGCGGGGGAGGGCGTCGAGGCCGGCGTCGGGCGGGGGTGTCGACAGCGAGGGCACCCGCCACGCCGTCTCGACGGGGACGCGCAGAAGCTCCCGACTGGTGGCCAGGATGCGAACGGCGGGACCGGCGGTGAGCAGGTCATCCACCAGGGCGGCACAGGCGTCGATCAGGTGCTCGCAGTTGTCGATCACGAGCAGGACCCGCCGATCGGTCAGATGGGCGGCGAGCGTCTGGGCCGGGCTGCGGCGGTCGTCCTCGGCCACGCCGAGGGCGGCGAGGACGTGCTGGTGGATGCCGCCGCCGTCGGCCAGCGGCGCCAGCTCGACGAAGAAGACCCCGTCCGGGTGCTCGTCCAGGAGGCGGGACGCGACCTCCAGCGCCAGCCTGGTCTTTCCCACACCGCCGGCGCCGACGAGGGTGACCAGCCGGGCGCGTGCACACAGGCGCTCGAGTTGGGCGATGTCGTCCTCGCGGCCGACGAAGCTGGTGAGCCGGGTGGGCAGGTTGGTCGGAATCCTGACGCCCGCTGTGGGGTCGGGCACAGCGGAAGGGCCGGCGGGCACCTCGAGGCCGGGCCGCTGGTGAAGCATGTCCTCCTCGAGCCGACGGAGGGCGGGGCCGGGGTCGATCCCGAGCTCCTCGCCCAGCACCGTGCGCAGCTCGCCGTAGGCGCGCAGGGCCTCGCTCTGGCGACCGCACCGGTACAGGGCGAGCATGAGCTGGCCCCACAGGCGTTCCCTGAGCGGATGCTCGTCGACGAGCCGGCGCAGCTCGGCAACCAGATCGTCGTGCCGGCCCAGGGCGAGGTCGGCATCGACCCGCTGTTCCAACGTGGCCAGCCGCAGCTCCTCCAGGCGGGTTGCCTCGGCCTGGGCGAAGGGCTCGTAGACGAAGTCGGCCAGCGCGTCACCCCGCCACAGCCCCAGGCCCTCGCGCAGGGTGGCCGCCGCCGTCGGCGCATCGCCTGCGGCCAGCGCCCGGCGGCCCTCGCCGGCGAGCCGCTCGAAGCGCAGGGCGTCGACGCAGTCGGGATCGACGGCGAGGAGGTAGCCGGGCTCACGGGTGAGCAGGAGACCGGGCCGGGTGCGAGGCGCCCGTCCCGGCTCCAGGGCGGAGCGGAGGTGGGAGACGTAGGTGTTGAGCGTGGCCGCGGCGGTGGCTGGTGCGTTCTCGCCCCACACCACCTCCATGAGCCGCTCCCGCGAGACAATCTGGTTGGCGTGGAGCACCAACTCGGCCAGAAGGGCGCGCTCCTTGGCCGCGCCGATCTCCACCGGGACGCCGGCGTCGAGAACCTCCAGCATCCCGAGGATACGGAACTCCAATGGCGGCTCCCGTGCGCAGGGTGAACGCCGAAATCCTCCCACGCCCGCTCGTCGGGATTGCCCTGCTGGCCCTGCTGGCCGCGGGGTGCGGCTCGGATCCCCCCTCCGCCGGCGGCGGAGACCGCGGCCGGTGGCGGGCGGTGGCCGCCGCCCCCCTGAGCGGCCGGTTCCTGCCCGCGATGGTGTGGACCGGCCGGGAGATGCTGGTGTGGGGTGGGGCCGGGTGCCAGGGTGGCTGTGCGGGCCGCGACCTCCAACCTCGTGGCGACGGCGCCGCCTACGACCCGTCGACCGACACCTGGCGGCCCATGCCCCCCTCCCCCCTCACGGCCCGGATGGGGCCGCTCGCCGTGTGGAGCGGGCGGGAGCTGCTCGTGTGGGGAGGGATGGACGGTGAGCGGTTCGTCGCCGACGGGGCCGCGTTCGACCCCGTCACCAACCGGTGGCGGTTGCTTCCTTCTTCGCCGCTGGTCGGTCGGTTCGCGGCCCCGCCGGGGACGGTCGCTCAGGTTCCCGGTGTGTGGACCGGCACGGAGATGCTGGTCTGGGGCCAGGGCGCGGGCGTCGACAGCCCCGGCGCGGACCTGCCGGCAGGCGCCGCCTACGACCCGGCTGCCGACCGGTGGCGACTGCTGGCACCGAGCCCGGTGGCGCCGCGTATCGCGGTGCCGGTGTGGACCGGCAGGGAGATGGTGGTGTGGGGCGGCCAGTCGGGGCCCCGCTACTTCGATGACGGGGCCGCCTACGACCCGGCTGCCGACCGGTGGCGACCACTGCCGGCGGCGCCGCTGGCAGCGCGGTTCACCTTCGCGGTGTGGAGCGGCGCGCAGATGCTGGTGTGGGGGGGCGAGTCGTCCGACAGGGCATTCGACGACGGGGCCGCCTATGACCCGGCCGCCGACCGCTGGCGCCCCCTCGCTCGGTCGCCGATGGCCGAGCGGCGCGGCTTCGCCCAGATCTGGACGGGCGAGGAGATGGTGGTGTGGGGCGGCGCCCCGAGCGCCGGCGCCGCCGTGCTCGGCACCGGCGCGGCATACGACCCATCCACCGATCGATGGCGGGAGATCGACCCGTGGACCCCGCGCCTGCTCCCTGGCGGACTGTGGACGGGGCGAGAGGCCATCGTCTGGGGCGGGATCGGACCGGCCGAGGCCGGGCTGCTGGCGTCGTCGGCAGAGGGAGGACGGCTGTGCCCGAAGGACGGGTGTCCGGGGCGGTGACCGGCTCTACTCCGGCTCCGTTCGGCCTCAACCGCCAGGCCCGACGATGCCGGCATGACAACTCGAACCCGTCCCCACAACGCTCCGCCCAGCACTGACAAGGACCCGCGCCGGCCAGCCCTCCTGCTCTGCGTACTCGCCCTGCCGGTGCTGATGGCCACGTACGCCCTGATCCTGGGCTACTGGGCCCGGCCGGAATCCTCAGGGCGTCAGCTCCGCATCGACCAGTTCGTGGCCCTGGTCGAGAACGGCGAGGTCGACTCGGCCACCATCCTGTCGGCCGACGACCGCATCCTGGGCACCTACGGCGGGGGACAGCGGTACTGGGTCGACTTCTCCGGCGGTCACGAGACCCTGTTCGCCCGACTGACCGGCGCCCTCGACGCGGCCAAGGTGCCCACCGCGGTGCGGGCCCAGCCGCTCAAGGGCGTGGTCGGGCCGCTGACCACGATGCTGCCGGTACTGATCCTCGGAGACATCTTCGTGATCCTGTTCCTGGCCACGAAATCCGCCAACCCCCTCGGCACGTTCGGCCGGGCCGGCGCCCGAGGCGTCGACGACGCCCAGCAGACGCTCACGTTCACCGAGGTGGCCGGAGCGGACGAGGCAGTCGAGGAGCTGCGCGAGATCGCCGACTACCTGAGCCACCCGGACCGGTTCGCGGCCATCGGCGCCGCGGTCCCCAAGGGCGTGCTGCTCTCCGGACCTCCCGGCTGTGGCAAGACCCGCCTGGCCCGGGCGGTCGCCGGTGAGGCCGCGGTGCCGTTCTTCTCCATCTCGGGCTCCGACTTCGTGGAGATGTACGTCGGGGTGGGCGCGGCCCGCATTCGCGACCTCTTCGCCCAGGTGCGCGCCGCGGCGCCGGCCATCGTCTTCATCGACGAGATCGACGCCGTCGGCAGGGCCCGGAGCGCGTCCGCCGCCGGGGGATCGGACGAGCGTGAGACCACCCTGAACCAGCTCCTGGTCGAGATGGACGGCTTCGGGGCGGAGTCGGGGGTGGTCGTCATGGCCGCCACCAACCGGCCCGACATCCTCGACGCCGCCCTACTGCGCCCTGGTCGGTTCGACCGCAGGGTCACCATCGATCCTCCCGACCGCCGGGGCCGCGAAGCCATCCTCGCCATCCACACCCGGGGAAAGCCGCTCGCCGCCGGCGTCGATCTCCCTTCGGTGGCCCGGTCGACGGCCGGGTTCTCCGGCGCCGACCTGGCCAACGTGGTCAACGAGGCCGCGCTGATGGCCGCCCGACGTTCGTCGCAGTCGATTGACGGGACCGACTTCGCCGAGGCCGTCGAGCGCGTCGTCTCCGGGCCCTCGCGGCGCAGCCGCATCCTGACGCCCGGTGACCGCCGGCGCATCGCCGTCCACGAGTCAGGTCACGCGGTGGTCGCCGCCGCCCTGCCCGCAGCAGCGCCGGTCACGAAGGTGTCCGTCCTGGCCCGCGGCCATGCCGGAGGTTCCACCCTCCAGGTCCCGGAGGGCGACCGGGTCCTGGCCACCCGCAGCGAGCTGGCCGGCCGGCTCGCCGTCCTCATGGGGGGATGGGCCGCCGAGCGGATGTGCTTCGGTGAGGCCTCGACCGGTTCGAACGACGACCTGGTGCGGGCCACGGACCTGGCCCGTCGCATGGTGTGGGAGTGCGGCATGGGGGAACGGTTCGGCCCTGTCGCCATCGCCCCGGCGAACCTGGCGGGCGACGGCTCGGTTCCGGCATGGTCCGAGACGACGGTCGCTGCGATCGACGCCGAGACCCGTGCGATCGTCGGCACCGCGCGCGACCGCGCCGTCGG
>JALYGL010000135.1 GCA_030777125.1 Actinomycetota bacterium | reverse complement strand
TCACCCTCGGAGCGCCGAGGGCGGGTGAGGCGCCGATGTACTTCTGCCCCGTCGCAGTCGGCGCCGGCACCGGCCCGCGAATAGCGCACGGCCCCCGGTATCCGACATCGGCAACCTGCGCGATGCGATGCTACGGACGCCACCGATGGTCGGGCCGACCCCAGCCTGGCTCGACCATCGGTGGCCTCACGACTCTGTCGCGAGATCGCGACACCGACAAGGGTGCTCACTCGGTACCTGTACGGGGGTGGCAGCACTCCTACTCCTCGTCGTCCGGTTCCTCGGATCCGGCGGTAGAGGTGGCCAGTCCCCCGGCTCGTTGTCGTCGCCGTAAAGCGAGTCGATACTGAAGGAGGCGGGACCATCCCCCCGCTGGGCGGCAGCCCCGGGGACTGCGCACTCCTCCGGGCTGCTGTCGTCCTGAAACCTTGACATCGGGTTGATACTCGGGCCAGCGGGGATCCGCCGCCCTGCTGACGCGCAGCCCCCGGCGCCTTTGTCGGGGGCTTGCGTCGTTCTGCGGGCCGGGAGGCGGGGCGCCGGGCTGATGCGGGGACCCGACGTCGCTCGACCTCTCGACCCGTGATTCAACGTACCGCCAGGGCAGGGAAATGGGGGTGGTTAGTCCGGCGGTCCGCTTGATCGAGAACCGCTCTCGGTATCGTCCGAGTTAGTGGCGTCAACCCGGCGAGCTCGAGTTCCTGATGACGCCCGACGCCCGAGCGCTGCCGACGCTCGCGACCTGCTCCGCGGCCGACCCGCATGGATGCCCTGGGGTTGTGCCGAGACCGGCCTGACGTGACGTGGTTCCCTGAGAAGGGCCAGTCCGCGGCACCGGCCAAGGCGGTGTGTGCCGGGTGCCCCACCCGGGCCCCTTGCCTCGAGTACGCCCTCGGAACCGCCGCGCTGACGGCGTCTGGGGCGGTACAAGCCGGCGGAGGCGCCGGGCGACGCTCCGAGCGGCGTCCTAGCGTCCTTCGATCGCCATCCGCTCCGGCACTCACTCCGTAGACACTGCGACCGTCCTCGGCGGCGGGCAGGCGACCCCTCTTCTTCCCTGCAGGCGGTCATGCCGCCGTCGCCGAGGACGCGCCTGTGGGAGGCGTCCTAAGCCGGGGCCGTCCTTTCTTCACACCCAAGGGAGCTCGCGCCAGCTAGACCGCCGTCCACGGATGGTAGAGGGTGAGATCCGTCGCACCACAGGCTGCCTTGGCCACCGGACCATCAGCGACGGTGTCCAAAGGGACCGCATGACCCTCGCCTCCCGGCATCGACGTCTCGCGCGGCGGAACAGGCGGTGAGCGGAGAGGTTGCGACACGGTCGCTTTGGTGCTCGTCGAGCCGAGCACGTACTCCATGACATCGCGGGATACGGTCCTGACCTGGGCTCTGCGTTCACAGAGCCTCCTCGCTGACTCGGCGTTGACGGGCCGTAGAGGCAGGCGGCGGCGGGCGGTGCCGTTTTCGTCAGAGGCGGCGTCGGGGTCGAGGGGGTTCTTTCGGGAACCCTGGCCACGGCGGAGCTGCCCTTGAAGGAGCGGCTCGGTGCCTATCCGCCGTACGTGCCGGAGCCGCTCCCTGTTGCCGCTGGGCCTGGGCGTGACAATGGCGCGGCCGTGACCCGATGAGCCCGCGGCGGGCCGGCCGACCCGCTCTGGCCAGAAGCGATCAGGACACTCGCCGGGGCAGACCGTCGCCGGAGGATGGGTCCGATGACCAGCGCCATAGGGACCGAAAGGACCACCCAGCAGAGCAGCACGAGCCTCACCGGTAGGTCGTCGGCAGCAGCGGGCGCCTCCTTTAGGACAACGTCGCCTCACGCGACGTGGAAGCCTCCCGCTCGGGACTTGTCGCCCGGGAGGCTTCCACGTCGTACACCGACCGCCGTCAGGCCATGTAGCGCGACTCCAGTGCCGAGCAGCACGTCTCGGTGATGGCCCGGGTGACCAGGTACGGGTCGCAGTTGGCGTTCGGGCGCCGGTCCTCGATGTAGCCGGCCTTGTCGACCTCGACCTGCCACGGGATCCGCACCGAGGCGCCCCGGTTCGAGACGCCGTAGCTGAACTCGTTCCACGGAGCGGTCTCGTGCAGGCCGGTGAGCCGGGCCTCGATGCCGTGACCGTACATGTGGATGTGCTCCATGATCTTCTCGCCCAGCGCCTCGCAGGCGGCGATGATCGGGTCGTAGCCCTCCCGCATGGCCTTGGTGGAGAAGTTGGTGTGGGCGCCGGCGCCGTTCCAGTCGCCCTTCACCGGCTTGGGGTCGAGGGTGGCCGAGATCCCGAACTCCTCGGCCGTGCGGTAGAGCAGCCAGCGGCCCATCCACAGGTGGTCGGACACCTCGAGGGGGTCGCCCGGGCCGATCTGGAACTCCCACTGGCCGGGCATGACCTCGGCGTTGATGCCGGAGATGCGCAGGCCGGCGTCGATGCAGTTCTGCAGGTGCTTCTCCACCGCCGGGCGTCCGTAGATCTCGTCGGCCCCGACGCCGCAGTAGTAGCCGCCCTGGGGGGCGGGGAACCCCCACTCCGGGAAGCCGAGGGGGCGGCTGCCCTGGAAGAAGGTGTACTCCTGCTCGATGCCGAACCAGGGCTCCTGGTCGCGGTAGCGCTCGACCACCTCACGCAGCGGGGCGCGGGTGTTCGTGGGGTGCGGGGTCATGTCGGTGAGCAGGACCTCGCACAGGACGAGGACGTCGTCGCCGCCGCGCACGGGGTCGGGACAGGTGAAGACGGGCTGCAGCACGCAGTCGGAGGCGCTGCCGGGCGCCTGGTTGGTCGACGAGCCGTCGAACCCCCAGATACCGAGCTCACCGCCGTCGGAGAGGATCTTGGTCTTCGATCGCATCTTGGCCGTCGGCTCGGTGCCGTCGATCCAGATGTACTCAGCTTTGTAGGCCAACGATGTGCTCCTCGGGACGTGGACTGGAGAAACCGCACCAGTTCGCCTCATCCGGGTTGCCGAACCGGGTCAGCAGTGTGAACGGAGCGTGAACTGGCTCATGGTGGCGGGCAGGTCTGGCGGGGCCGGTGGGGCAGGGCCCCCACCTCCAGTGGCGGGCGAGGTCCCTGGTCTCGCCTCCGCTTCGCTTCTCGCTCGGGACCTCCGACCGAAGGACCCGGGTGCCCGCCACTAGCAATCAGCGGCGCGGGCTCTGAGGGCGCGCTCGACGGCGTCGCGATTCTCGAGCAGGATGCGGCGCACGGGCCCGGGGAGCGAGTCGTCGCCGAGGGCGGTGGAGGCCGCCTCCACCACGTCGGGGCGCACGAGGGTCGACGGGAAGAGCCCCCCGGCCAGGGCCAAGGCCTCCTCCCGGCTGCGCTCGTCCCACCACTGGTTCAGGGAGGCGAAGTAGCGCTCGACGTAGGGCTCGAGCAGCTGCTCCTGGCCCCACTGGGAGAAGCCGCCGGCCACCGCCCGCATCTCGGCCAGGTGCATTCCCGGCGTGACCAGCCGTTCCCACGCATCGGCCTTGGCCTGGGCCGTGGGGCGGGACGCCCGGCATGCCGCTGCACGCCGCTCGCCGATGTCGGTCGGGTCCCGCAGGAGCTCGGCCTCGATGAGGGCGCCGTCGTCGTCGGCCGCACAGGCGGCCAGGGCGCCCACGATCTGCCAGCGCAGGTCGGTGTCGACCTTCAGTCCCGGGACCTCGACGGTGCCGTCGAGGAGGTTGCGGGCCCAGGCCAGGTCTTCGGGCTGGTCGGCGACGGACAGCAGGTGACGGACCCACGTGAGCTGGCGGTCGCTCCCGCCGTCGGAGGCCTCCAGGCCCTCGCGGGCGCCGGCCGCCAGGAGCGAGCGCGCCGGCGACCGGTTGGCCGGGTCGCCGTAGCTGTCCACCGCGCTGGCCGCCTGGCCGAGGATCCGGGCCAGTGTGGTCTCGTCGCCCTCGGCCGGGGCGTGGGCCGCGACCAGGGCGACGAACCGGCGGGTGGCCAGCTCGGCGTCGCGGACCATGTCCCAGAGGGCGGCCCAGCACAGGTTTCGGGCCAGGGGGCCGACCACCCGGTCGAGGTGCTCCTGGAGGGTGGCCACCGACCGCTCGTCGAGGCGGACCTTGGTGTAGGCCAGGTCGTCGTCGTTGAGCAGGAGCAGGTCAGGCACGGCCTGGCCGGCCAGGCTGGCCACCTCGGTCCTGTCGCCGACCACGTCGAGCTCGACCCGGCGGTCTCGGACCAGTCCCTCGTCGCCCAGGTTGTAGAGCCCGATGGCCAGCCGGTGGGACCGCAGGGTGGGATGGCCCGCCATCCCCTCTTGGAGCACGGCGAACGAGTTGTACCGGTCCCCGTCGAGCTCGGCGTCGCCCCGCAGAGTGTTGACGCCCGCGGTCTGCAACCACTCCTGGGACCACGACCCGAGGTCGCGACCACTGGTCTCCTCCAGGGCGCCGAGGAAGTCGCCCAGCTCGGCATTGGCCCATTCGTGGCGACGGAAGTACCGCCGGCAACCCTCGGTGAACGCGTCGCGGCCGACCCACGCCACCAGCTGCTTGAGGACGGACGCGCCCTTGGCGTAGGTGATGCCGTCGAAGTGCAGCCGTACCGCGTCGGTGTCGACGATGTCGGCCGATATGGGATGGGTGGACGGGAGCTGGTCCTGCACCGCAGCCCACATCTTGGTTCCCGACGCGAAGCGGACCCAGGCGTGCTCGAACCGGGTGGCCCGGGCCAGGGCGTCCGTCGCCATGTAGGTGGCGAAGCTCTCGTTGAGCCACAGGTCGTCCCACCATCGCATGGTGACCAGGTCGCCGAACCACATGTGGGCCATCTCGTGGAGGATGGTGCCGGCCCGCCGCTCGTAGGCGGAGTCGGTCTGTCGCGCCCGGAACACGTACCCCTCGTTGAACGTGATGCAGCCCGGGTTCTCCATGGCCCCGAAGTTGAACTCCGGGACGAACAGCTGGTCGTACTTGGCGAACGGGTACGGCATGTCGAACTCGGCGGCGAAGAAGTCCAGTCCCTGGCGGGTGAGGGTGAAGATCTCCTCGGGGTCGAGGTAGCCGGCCAGCGACTCCCGGCAGTAGATGCCCAGGTCGATGTCGCCGTGGGAGTCGTGGACCGAGTAGTACGGCCCGGCCACCACCGCGGCCAGGTAGGTCGAGATCTCCGGGGTGGGCGCGAATCGCCACGACGAGCCTTCGTGCTGGGCCACCGGACTGTTGCTCACGACCGTCCAACCCTCCGGGGCGGTGACGGTGAGGGCGAACGTGGCCTTGATGTCGGGCTGGTCGAAGCAGGCGAACACCCGGTGGGCGTCGAAGGGCTCGAACTGCGTGTGAAGGTACGCCTTGCCGTCGATGGGGTCGACGAAGCGGTGCAGGCCGACGCCGGTGCGCTGGTAGGCGCAGTCGGCTACCACCCTGACCTCGTTGTTCGCCCTGAGCCCCCGCAGCGGGAGCCGGCTGCGGCCGGCGTCGTAGGCCTCGACGGGGATGGGACGGCCATTGAGGGTGGCCTCGTGGACCGACACGGCGTCGAGGTCGACGAACGTGGTCGGGCCCACCAGGTTGCACTGGAACCGCATGACGGTCTCACTGCGGAAGGTCTCGTCGCCCGTGGTCAGGTCGAGGGCGACCTCGTAGGCGACGGTGGACACCGTGACGGCCCGGTCCTGCGCCTCGGCCCGGGTGAGGTTGTCGTCGGTCAATCCCTTGTCCCTTCTCCGGGTTCGCGGGGCAAGTATTGCTGCCCGGTACTCTGCCTGCGTGCGAGTGGCCCTGGTCTGCCCCTACAGCCTCTCGCTGCCCGGAGGCGTCCAGGGTCAGGTGCTGGGTCTGGCCCGCGCCCTGCGAGCCCTGGGGCACACCGTCCGGGTGCTGGGACCCTGTGACGGCCCACCGCCCGAGCCCGGAGTGACGCCTCTGGGCAACTGCGTGCCCACGGCCGCCAACGGGTCGGTGGCGCCCATCGCCCCCGACCCCTCCTGCACCCTGCGAACCATCGCCGCTCTGCGCGCCGAGCGGTTCGACGTCGTCCACCTGCACGAGCCTCTGGCCCCCGGCCCGACCCTGACCAGCGTGGCCCTGGGTTCGTCGCCGATCGTGGGCACCTTCCACGCTGCCGGTGTGAGCGCCGCCTACCGGTGGCTGCGGCCCCTCACCTGCTGGCTGGCCCAGCGGCTGACGGTCCGGTGCGCGGTATCGGAGGACGCCCGGGCGCTCGCCGCCGCCGCCCTCGGGGGCGAGTACGTCATGGTGAACAACGGGATCGAGGTGGAGACCTTCGCCAAGGCCACCCCATGGCCGACCGAGGCCCCGACGGTCCTGTTCGTCTCCCGCCACGAGTCACGCAAGGGCCTCGACGTGCTCCTGGCCGCCCTCGACCGGCTGCCCGGAGACCTGCGCGTGTGGGTCGCCAGCGACGGCCCGGAGACGGCCAGGTTGAAGGCGGCCACCCTGGGGGATCCCCGGGTCGAGTGGCTGGGTCGGATCGGCGATCACGAGAAGGCCCGCAGGTTGCGGGGCGCCGATGTCCTGTGCGCGCCATCACTGCACGGTGAGTCCTTCGGGATGGTCCTGCTCGAGGGCATGGCCGCCCAGACGCCGGTCGTGGCCAGCGACATCCCGGGCTACCGCCGCGTCGCGGGCTCGGGGCCGGGGGAGGCCGCCATGCTCGTGCCACCCGGTGACCCCGGCGCGCTGGCCGCCGCCCTGCGGCGGGTCGTCGACGACGCCCCCGCCGCTCGAAGCCTGGTGGCCGCCGGCGACGCCCGTGCCCTCGAGTTCTCGATGGACCGCCTGGCCGAACGCTACGTCGAGCTCTACGGAGTGGCCCTGGCGGACTGAACACGGCTCCCGGCGTCCGGCACGTCGGGTAGTGGGTACGTCGGGTACGTATGATGGGCCGGCCATGGCCAAGTGGATCCTGATGGGGATCGCCGTCGTCCTGGGCTCCAAGGAGCACGAGTACTTCGAGGCCGACGACACGTCCCGCCGCCCGGTCTCGGTGCAGTTCTGAGCGCGCCCCCCTTCGAGATCGAGCCCGCCCCCCGGGCCGCCGCCGCGTCGCTGCACGACCAGGTGTCGGCCAACAAGCGCCGGTCGGCGCTTCTGGTGGCGGCCGTGATGGCGCTGGTGCTGGTCATGGCCTGGGCCGTGAACCTGCTGTTCGGCTTCGGTGTGGTCGGCCTCGGGGTCGCCCTCGTCGTCGTCGGGGCCGGATCGGCCGCCGCCTGGTGGAAGTCCGACGCCGTGGCCCTGGCCATGAGCCACGCCCGTCCCACCACTCCGGAGAGCCATCCCCGCCTCCACAACCTGGTCGAGGGTTTGTGCATCGCCGCCGGCCTGCCGAAGCCGCGGATCTACGTGATCGAGGATCCGGCGCTGAACGCCTTCGCCACGGGACGCAATCCGGCCCATGCCGCCGTGGCCGTCACCACCGGCCTGCTCGAGAAGCTCGACCGCATCGAGCTGGAGGGCGTCCTGGCCCACGAGCTCAGCCACGTGAAGAACTACGACATCCTCTACTCGACCCTGGCCGTCACTCTCGTCGGGGTCATCGCCCTGCTGGCCGACTTCAGCCTGCGCTTCCTCTGGTGGGGCGGGCCCCGGCACCGCGACGACAGCCGATCGGGTGGCGCCGGGCCGGCCGCCGCCCTGGCCGTGTTCGGGTTCGTGCTCCTCCTGGTCACGCCGATCGTGGCCCGTCTCATGCAGTTCTCGGTCAGCCGCCGGCGGGAGGCACTGGCCGACTTCAGCGGCGTCATGCTGACCCGCTACCCGCCCGGGCTGATCGCCGCCCTCGAGAAGCTTCAGGCCGACACCACCGTCGTCCACTCGTCGTCGCGGGCCACCGCCCACCTGTGGATGGAGTCCCCACTGGCTCGCACGGCGGGAGAGGGCCGCCTAGCCTGGTTGAACCGCCTGTTCGACACGCATCCTCCGCTGGAGGAACGCATCCAGGCCCTGAAGGAGCTGTAGATGGGACTTGCACGCCGACGTACCGCCGCCGCCCTCCCCGTGGCCATGCTGCTGCTGGCCGCGGCCTGCGGCGGGGGCGACGACGACGCGGCCCGGGGCCGCTCTCCGGTCGAGCCCACCACCACCACGCTGCCGCCCACCGCGCCGCTCACCGGCCTGCCGGTGTCCGATCCGGCCATCCTGAGCCGTATGGCGGTGGCGGTGAAGATCGACAACGACCCGGTGTCGCGGCCCCAGGCCGGCCTCGACAAGGCCGACGTCGTCTACGAGGAGATCACCGAGGGCATCACCCGGTTCGTGGCCGTGTTCCAGTCCACCGACGCCGAGGCCATCGGGCCGGTCCGCTCCGTGCGACCCGCCGACCCCCGGATCGTCGCGCCGCTGAAGGGGCTGTTCGCCTTCTCGGGAGGGTCACCGGCGGCGCTCGAACTGGTTCGCTCCGCCGGGCTCAACACCGTCACCGAGAACGACACCGACACGCTCCGGCGGCGCAGCGGCCGCAGGGCCCCGTACAACCTGTACACCAGCACCGAGGCCCTGTTCGCCAAGGCCCCCGACGGGGCGACGGCGCCACCGAGGTTCGCCCAGTTCCTCAGGCAGGGCGAGCCCTTCAACCCTCCCGGGGCCACGCCCGCAACCCGGGTCACGGTCGAGGCTTCGCCCGGGGTGACGGCAACCTACGAGTGGGACCCGGCCAGCTCCACCTTCAAGCGGTCCACGAACGGGAGCGCTGACGCACTGGAGGGCGGCGGTCAGATCGCCCCCACCAACGTCATCGTCCAGTTCACGCCCTACTCCCGGTTCAGCGCCGACGCCAAGGTGACGTTCCCGGAGGTGGTCGGCTCGGGCGACGCCGTGTTCTTCGCCGGCGGGTCCACCATCAGGGGCCGGTGGACGAAGACGGCCCCTGATGCGGTGACCACCTACACGGACGCGGCCGGCGCGCCGATCAGCCTGCCGCCGGGCCGAACACTGGTGGAGTTGGTCCCGCCGGGGTCCGGGATCACGACGGCGTGAGACTGGCTGTGTTTTGCGCTCGGGCCACGCAGGCCGGCCGGTAGAATCGGCGGGGATGGAGCGAGAGCCGATGAACCGGGAGCCGATGGGGCGGGAACACGGTAGCCAGCTGGTGAAGCGCGGCCTGGCCGAGATGCTCAGGGGCGGCGTGATCATGGACGTCGTCACCGCCGAGCAGGCCCGGTTGGCCGAGGACGCCGGGGCGGTGGCGGTGATGGCTCTCGAACGCGTGCCGTCCGACATCCGGCGCGACGGCGGGGTGGCCCGCATGTCGGACCCGGCCATGATCGAGTCCATCCAGGCCGCGGTCACCATCCCGGTGATGGCCAAGGCCCGCATCGGCCACTTCGTCGAGGCCCAGGTGCTCCAGGCGCTCGGGGTCGACTACGTCGACGAGAGCGAGGTGCTCACACCGGCCGACTCCGCCCACCACATCGACAAGTGGCCATTCACCGTTCCGTTCGTCTGCGGCGCCACCGACCTGGGTGAGGCCCTGCGCCGGATCTCGGAAGGTGCGGCCCTCATCCGGTCCAAGGGAGAGGCCGGCACCGGCAACATCGTCGAGGCCGTCACCCATCTGCGCTCCATCCTGGGCGACATCCGCACGCTGGCCACCGCCGATTCGGCCGAGCGCTACGCGTGGGCCAAGGAGCTGCGGGCGCCGGTGCCGCTCGTCAACGAGGTGGCCGACACCGGTCGCCTCCCCGTGCCCCTGTTCTGCGCCGGCGGCATCTCGGGGCCGGCCGACGCCGCCCTGGTCATGCAGCTCGGCGCCGAGGCCGTGTTCGTCGGCTCGGGGATCTTCAAGAGCTCCGAGCCGGAGGTCCGGGCCAAGGCCATCGTCGAGGCCACCGCCCACTTCAACGACCCCCACATCATCGCCAAGGTGAGTCGGGGCCTGGGGGCGGCCATGCCCGGCGACGAGATGGGCACCCTCCAGGTCCGGCTGTCCGAGCGCGGCTGGTGAGCCACCTCGATCGATCTTCCCGCGCCAGCTCCCCCTGCGGGGGGCGAGGCCGCCGAGAAGTCGTCCGCCGGCACGCCCGATGAGGCCGCCAGGTGCACAAGGTCGGGGTCCTCGCCCTGCAGGGAGCGGTCGGCCGCCACGCTGACGCCCTCGCCCGTCTGGGCGCGGTGGCGGTCGAGGTCCGTACGCCCGACGACCTGAGCGGCATCGACGCCCTGATCCTGCCGGGCGGCGAGTCGACCACGATGTCCAGGCTGCTGGCCACGTCCGGCCTGTTCGAACCGGTCGCCGAGCGCCTGGCCGGAGGCATGCCGGCGCTGGGCACGTGCGCGGGGATGATCTTGCTGGCCTCCGGAGTCCTCGACGGCCGGCCCGACCAGCAGTGCTTCGCCGCCATCGACGTCGACGTGCGCCGCAACGCCTTCGGCCGCCAGGTCGACTCGTTCGAGACCGTGCTCGACGTCGACGGGCTCGACGGCGACCCGTTCCCGGCCGTGTTCATCCGGGCCCCCGTGGTGGAGCGGGTGGGGGAGGGCGTGGAGGTGCTGGCCACCGTCGACGGTCGCCCCGCCCTGTGCCGGCAGGGCAACGTCACCGTCGCCGCCTTCCACCCCGAGCTCTCCGGCGACCTGCGCCTGCACCGGGTGTTCATCGGCGGCATTGTCTGAGAGATCCGAGGGGGATCGATGTCCGGTCATTCCAAATGGGCCACCATCAAGCACCAGAAGGGCGCGAAGGACAAGGCCCGGGCCAAGGTCTTCGCCAAGGTCCTGCGCCAGGTCGAGGTGGCGGCCCGAGAGGGAGGCGGCGACCTCAACTCGAACGCCACCCTGCGGACCATGTACCAGAAGGCCCGTGACGCCTCTGTCCCCACCGACACCATCGACCGGGCCATCAAGCGCGGAACGGGCGACCTGGAGGGCGTCCGCTATGAGCCTGTGTCCTACGAGGGGTACGCCCCGTGCGGCGTGGCCGTGTACGTGGAGGCGCTGACCGACAACCGGAACCGCACCGGCGCCGACGTGCGCAGCATCTTCTCCAAGAACGGCGGGTCGAGCGCCGAGCCGGGGGCGGTGGCGTGGCAGTTCGAGCGCAAGGGCGTGATCATCGCGGCCAAGACGGGTGACGACGACGACTTCATGCTCCTCGCCCTGGAGGCCGGGGCCGAGGACCTGGAGGACCAGGGCGACACCTGGCAGGTGACGTGCGCTCCCACCGACCTGGCGCGGGTCCGCACCGCTTTGGAGGAGGCCGGGGTGACGGTGGAGTCGGCCGACCTGACCATGCTCCCCAGTGCGACCATCGCCCTCGAGTCGGAGGGCGACGCCCGCAAGGTCCTGAAGCTCATCGACGCCCTGGAGGACAACGACGACGTCCAGGCCGTCTACGCCAACTTCGACATCCCCGACGCCGTCCTGCAGTCGGTGACGTAGCTTTTCGGCGTGCCGCTGCGCGACCGAGTCCGCCCGTACGAGCTCTCCCACCTGGAGGCGCTCGAGTCCGAAGCCGTCTTCATCATGCGCGAGGTCGTCGCCGAGCTGGAGCGACCGGCGCTGCTGTTCAGCGGTGGCAAGGACTCGGTGGTGCTCCTGCGCCTGGCCGAGAAGGCGTTCCGCCCGGGCCGGTTCCCCTTCCCCCTGCTCCACATCGACACCGGCCACAACTTCCCCGAGGCCCTCGAGTTCCGCGACCGGCGGGTGGCCGAGCTGGGCGAGCGGCTGATCGTGGCCCGGGTGCAGGACTCGATCGACCGGGGCCGGGTGGCCGAGGAGACCGGGGCCCGGGCGTCGCGGAACCGGCTGCAGACCACCACCCTGCTCGACGCCATCGCCGAGCACGGCTTCGACGTCTGCTTCGGGGGGGCTCGGCGCGACGAGGAGAAGGCCCGGGCCAAGGAGCGGGTGTTCTCGTTCCGCGACGACTTCGGCCAGTGGGACCCCAAGAACCAGCGTCCCGAGCTGTGGAGCCTGTACAACGGCCGGATCCGCAAGGGCGAGCACATCCGCTCGTTCCCCATCTCGAACTGGACCGAGATGGACGTGTGGGAGTACATCGCCCGGGAGCGGCTGGAGGTGCCGTCCATCTACTTCTCCCACCGGCGTCTGGTCTTCGAGCGCGACGGCATGCTGCTCGGCGTCAGCCCACACGTGGAGCTGCTCCCGGGCGAGGAGCCGTACGAAGCCACCGTCCGCTACCGCACCGTCGGCGACATGTCGTGCACCGGCGCGGTGCAGTCCACGGCCGCCACCGTCGACGAGGTCATCGCCGAGGTGGCCGCCTCCCGCATCACCGAGCGGGGCGCCACCCGGGCCGACGACACGTTCTCCGAGGCCGCCATGGAGGACCGCAAAAAAGAGGGCTACTTCTGATGGATCTCCTCAGGTTGGCGACGGCGGGGTCGGTCGACGACGGCAAGAGCACGCTCATCGGGCGCCTGCTCTACGACTCCAAGCAGATCTTCGAGGACCAGCTGGAGGCGGTCGAGCGGTCCAGCACCCAGCGGGGGTACGACTACGTCAACCTGGCCCTGCTCACCGACGGGCTCCGGGCCGAGCGCGAACAGGGCATCACCATCGACGTCGCCTATCGCTACTTCGCCACGCCCAAGCGCAAGTTCATCATCGCCGACACCCCGGGCCACGTGCAGTACACGCGCAACATGGTCACCGGCGCGTCCACCGCCGACCTGGCCGTCATCCTGGTCGACGCCCGCAAGGGGATGCTCGAGCAGTCCCGCCGCCACGCCTTCGTGGCCACCCTCCTGCGCATCCCCCACCTGGTGGTGTGCGTCAACAAGATGGACCTGGTCGACTGGGACGAGGACGTCTACGAGGGCATCAAGGACGACTTCCGGGCCTTCGCCAC
>JALYGL010000134.1 GCA_030777125.1 Actinomycetota bacterium | reverse complement strand
GACGAGGCGGTGGCGCAGCCGGCGCACCGGCGTGGCGTAGGTGTAGCGGAAGCGCTGCTCGAGGAGGTAGGTCCCCTCCCCGCCCTCCGGTGTCTCAGCCAGCATGGCCGGCCCCGCCGCCCGCACCGGGCGTGCCGGCCTCGTCGGCCCACACCTCCATGGACAGGAGCTGGGCCGCGCCCCAGGTGGTCACCATGGCCGCGTCGATGGCGTCGCGGCCCCGGGCGATCACCACCCGGCCGATGCGGGGCTCGTTGTTGCGGGGGTCGAACGTCCACCACCGGCCGTCCAGCCAGGCCTCGAACCACGAGCAGAAGTCCATGGCCAGATCGAGCGGGGTGACGGCGATGTCGGGTAGGTAGCCGGCCACGTAGCGAGCGGGCACGTTGAGGGCCCGGCACAGGGTGATGCCGAGCTGGGTCAGGTCGCGGCACACACCGGCGCGTGACTCCCACACGTCGTAGGCGGTGGTGAGGGCGGTGCTCGACCCGACCTGGTAGCGGATGTGCTCGTGGACCCAGTCACACACGGCCTGCACCCGGGGCCACCCCGGCTCCACCGAGCCGAACAGGTCCCAGGCCTGGTCGTGGAGGACGTCGGGCCAGCAGAACCGGCTGGACAGCAGGTAGACGAAGGCGTCGTGGGGCAGGTCCTCGATGCTGGCCTGGGTGGCGCCCTTGTCGGCCTCGTCGAAGCCCGACGGCACCTCGACGGTGGCGTCGTAGAGAAGCGTCGACCGCCCCGCCGGCAGGGTCAGGCGGTCGCAGACGTTGCCGTAGGCGTCGAGGTAGGTGCGGGCCGGCGCGGGCGGCTCCCACTTCTCGGTGACGATGCGGTGGTCGCCGTCGGGACGGGGCCTCACCTGCCACAGCGACGGGCTCTTCTCCGGCGCCTCGTACTCGAACCGGCACCCGATCCGGACCAGCATCGGGACAGTCTGCCCCACCGGCGTGAACGAGTCGGGGCAGCTTCGTGTCGGCTGTGTGAACGGGTGCGCACGCAGTGGGGGTGTAACGCTCGCGAAACACCCGGCTGCTATCCATGAAGGGCGTGGGTGACCTGCTGGACGACTACCAGAGCGCCACCTGGGACGAGATGTTCGAGGCCCCGGGTGTCCCCCGTCGGGCCTGCGCCTCCCTCCACGAGTCGCTCCAGGCCCTGTCCGACGAGGACTTCGAGCGGCGGTGCACGGCCCGCGACCGGGCCTTCCGCGACCAGGGCATCACCTTCTCGCTGTCAGGCGAGGAGCGCCCGTTCCCGCTCGACCTGGTGCCGCGCATCCTGTCGGCCGAGGAGTGGGCCGTGCTGGAGGCGGGCGTGGTGCAGCGGGTCCGGGCCCTGGAGGCGTTCCTCGAGGACATCTACGGCAACGGCCGGATCCTCGCCGACCGGGTCGTCCCCAACGCCCTGGTCACCAGCTCGACCCACTTCCACCGCCCGGCCTCGGGCCTTACCCAGCCCAACGGCGTGCGCATCCACGTGGCGGGGGTCGACGTGGTCCGGGGCGCCGACGGCATCATGCGCGTCCTGGAGGACAACCTCCGCACGCCGTCGGGGATCTCGTACGTGGTCGAGAACCGCCGCACCATGTCACGGGTGTTCCCCGAGCTGTTCGCCTGCCACCGGGTCCGCCCCGTCGACAGCTACCCGGCCCGGCTGCTGGAGGCGCTGCGGCTGGCCGCGCCCACCGGGGCGGCCGACCCCACCGTGGTGGTGCTCACCCCCGGCGTCTACAACGCGGCCTACTTCGAGCACACCTTCCTGGCCCGGCAGATGGGCGTGGAGCTGGTGGAGGGCCGCGACCTGGTGTGCCGCAACAACACCGTCTACATGCGCAGCACCACCGGGGAGCAGCGGGTCGACGTGGTCTACCGCCGGGTCGACGACGACTACCTCGACCCCCTCCAGTTCCGCACCGACTCCATGCTGGGATGCCCCGGCATCCTCAACGCGGCGCGGGCCGGCAACGTCACCATCGCCAACGCGGTGGGCAACGGTGTGGCCGACGACAAGCTCGTCTACACCTACGTGCCCGACATGATCCGCTACTACCTGGGTGAGGACCCGATCCTGCCCAACGTCCCCACCTTCCGGCTGGAGGACCCCGACCAGCTGGCCGTCGTCCTCGACCGCCTCGACACCCTCGTGCTCAAGCCGGTGGACGCGTCGGGCGGCAAGGGGCTGCTCATCGGCACCACCGCCACCGACGAGGAGCTGGCCCGGGCCCGCGACGCCGTGCTGGCCAACCCCAGGGGCTGGATCGCCCAGGAGACGGTGCAGCTGTCCACCGCCCCCACGTGGATGGGCGACCGGCTTCGCCCCCGTCACCTCGACCTGCGGCCGTTCGCGGTGAACGACGGCGAGCGCATCTGGGTGGTCCCCGGCGGTCTCACCCGCGTGGCCCTGCCCGAGGGCAGCCTGGTGGTCAACTCCAGCCAGGGCGGGGGTAGCAAGGACACGTGGGTGCTGGCCGGCGACGGCGACCGGCCCCTGCCCGTGCGCACCGCTCGGACCACGACCGGGGCGGCCGGCGCGGCCGAGGAGCCCGAGCCCCCGATCGGCCACCGCCCCGACCCGGGCCCGGCCGTGGCCCAAGCCGCCCAGCAGCAACAGCAGGAACGCCCGTGCTGAGCCGCATCGCCGAGTCCCTCTACTGGGTGGGGCGGTACGTGGAGCGGGCCGACGACACCGCCCGCATCCTCGACGTCCAGGTCCAGCACATCCTCCAGGACCCCACCCTGGGCGAGGAGACGGTGTGCCGGGTGCTGCTCGGGGTCATGGGGGCGACGGCGCCGGCGGGCGACCTCGACGCCCGACGGGTGGTCGACATCCTGGCCTTCGACGCCTCCGACGCCTGCTCCATCGTGGGCGCCCTGGGCGCGGCCCGGGAGAACGCCCGGGGGGCGCGCGAGGTGCTGTCGTCGGAGATGTGGGAGTGCCTCAACGCCACCTGGCTGGCCCTGCCGGCCCAGCGCGACCAGGCCGACGAGGTGGGCCCGCACGTGTTCTTCCAGTTCGTCAAGGAGCGGACGGCGATGATGGCCGGGCTGGCCGACTCCACCATGGCCCGCGACGACGGGTGGCGGTTCCTCGTCCTGGGCCGCAGCCTGGAGCGGGTGGACATGACCGCCCGCCTCCTGCTGGCCGGGTTCAGCGACCCGTCCGACTCCCCCGACTGGGTCACCACCCTGCGGTCGTGCTCAGCCCACGAGGCGTTCCTGCGCACCTACAAGCGGGGCGTCGACTCCGCCCTGGTGGCCGAGTTCCTCCTCCTCGACCGCCTCTTCCCCCGCTCCGCCTTCCACGCCCTGGGCCGGGCCGAGCAGTGCCTGGCCGAGCTCGGCCCGTCCACCGGGCGGGCCGGCCAGGAGGACGAGGCCCGCCGCATCCTGGGCCGGGCCCGCAACGAGCTGGAGTTCGCCGGCGTGCGCGAGCTCATGGCCGACGTTCCCGCCCACCTGCGGTCGCTGCAATCGGCGTGCGCCGAGGCCGGGGCGGCGGTGGGCCGGCGCTTCTTCCAGCAGACGGCGCCTGTGGAGTGGAGGCGCGACCGGATGAGCCCGGTGTGACCTGGCAGCTGCGCATCCGCCACACCACCGGCTACCGGTACAAGGGCCAGGTGACGTCGTCGTACAACGAGGCCCGGGTCACGCCGCTTTCCACCGACCGCCAGGTGGCGGTGGAGGCCGCGGTGGAGGTCGTCCCGGCCACCCGCACCTACCGGTACTGGGACTACTGGGGCACCCTGGTCGACGCCTTCGACCTGCGCGAGCCCCACACCGAGCTGTCGGTGGTGGGCACGTCGGTGGTGGAGACGTCGCCGGCCCAGGAGCCGTACGCCACCGCCGGGTGGGACGAGCTGGCGTCCGACGAGGTGCGCGACCGGTTCGCCGAGACGCTGGCGCCCACGGTCTACGTCCCGGCCATGCCCGGCGTGGGCCCCGACGCCGACCGGTCCGGCCCACCCTCCGAGGCGGTCGAGGCCGCGGCCCGCTGGGTCCACGACGCCCTGCGCTACGGCAAGGGCACCACCGAGGTTCGCAGCACCGCGGCCGACGCCCTGCGCATCGGCAGCGGCGTGTGCCAGGACTTCGCCCACCTCACCCTGGCCGTGCTGCGGGGCATGGGCATCCCCGCCCGCTACGTGTCCGGCTACCTCCACCCGTCGGCCGACGCCGAGGTGGGCGTCTCGGCCATCGGCGAGAGCCACGCCTGGGTGGAGGCGTGGACCGGCGACTGGTGGGGGTTCGACCCCACCCACCTGGGCCCCGTCGGCGAGCGCCACGTGGTCGTGGGCCGGGGCCGCGACTACGCCGACGTGTCCCCCCTGAAGGGCGTGTACCACGGGGCGCCGGCCGAGGCTCTGACCGTGAGCGTGGAGATCACCCGCCTGGCCTGAGGGGGGAAGGAGTTCCGTGAGCAGCCGTTCGAAGGCCGAGGGCCACCTCGTCGTCCGTCCGCCGTGCGGGCAGTGCGGCGCTCCGGCGACGCTGATCGAGCTGGTCCCGCCGGGTGGCCGCCCGTCCGAGTGGAGGAAGTGGTCCAGGCGCGAACGGAAGGAGTTCGAAGAGGAGCGAGACCCGACCGCGTGGTGGATCATCCTCGGGGGCGTCGACGGCAGCAACGGCAGCGGTGACGACATCACTGCCGAGGAGGCGAGGGTGTACCGCGAGGCCTTTGCCGAACCGCTGCGCTACGAAAAGGTCCGCCAGGCCGACCTCTACGACGACGCCGGGTTCTGCGCCGAATGCGGGGTCGCCTACTGCCCCACGCACTGGAACGTGAGCCCCGGCGGCTACGGCCGTTGCCCCCGAGGCCACGGCAAGAGCCTCGACCCCCACTGGTCCCCGGACGACTACGACTAGCAGCCCTCGGGCCGCCGACCGAGGCGGGGGGCCGGCGCCGCAGATACCCTCGGGCCCCAGATGACCGTCGATCGGGAGGCCGGCGTGAAGGAACGGGTATGAGTACGTTCGGCTGGCTGATCCTCGTCCTGGTCGTGCTCGCCCTGGCCGCGGTGACGTTCGTCGTGATACGGCGGCGCCGTAGAGGTGGCGGAGTCTTCGCCACCAGGGGCAAGCCGTGACCCTGCTCATGACCGCGTCCCAGATCAACGGTCTTCCGGTGGTCACCGTCCGGGGCGGGGACGACGTGGCCGAGGTCCGCGACGTGATCTACGGCCCCGAGGCCGGGCGCCTCGTCGGCCTCACCCTCAACAAGCGAGGGTTCTTCTCCGGACGGCGCCGGGAGGTGCTGCCGGCCGAGGCCATCCACGCCATCGGCCGCGACGCCGTCATGATCATGGACGAGTCGAGCCTCACCGCCCGCGACGACGCCCCCGAGGATGTCGGCCACCCGGCGACCGAACGCAACGTCATCGGCGACGACGTGCTCACCGAGGGGGGCAGGAGCCTGGGGGTCGTGCGCGATCTGGCCCTCCTGGTGGGCAGCACCGGCGAGGTCGTCGGCTATCAGATCGAAACGACCACCGGAGGCCGCGGGTACATCCCCCTGCCCGCCCAGTTGGCGGTGTCCGGTGCGGCGCTCGTGGTCCCCGACGTCACCGAAGAGTTCATCCGCGACGACCTCGTCGGCCTGGGCGCAGCAGTGGACGACTTCCGAGCCCGGCTGGGACTGGCGTGAGCGACTCCTTTCGACGGACCACCGGGCGCAAGGTGATCAGCCGGGCCAGTGCCCGGGACCTGGGAGGGGTCAACCATCTCCTCGTCGACGCCAACGAACCCCGGATCGCAGCCGTCGTCGTCGGCCGGGGAAGGAAGGCCCAGCTGGTCGACTGGGAGGAGCTGAGCGGCTTCGGGCCCGACGCCGTGATGGTGCGCGACGAAGGGGCCCTGCGCTCGCCGCTCGACGACCGGGAGCGGGCGGCCACCGAAGGCAAGCTGGAGCTGGTCGGCAAGCGGGCCCTCACCGAACGAGGCAACCAGTTGGGCGTGGTCGACGACGTCACCTTCGACCCGGGCTCCGGAGCTGTGGAGACGTTGCGGATCGGCGACCGGGAGGTCCCGGCGGGCTCCCTGCTCGGAAGCGGGCCCTACGCCGTCGTCCTCGACGCCGGCCAGGAGCCTGCTCCATAGCGCCCCGCGCCGGTGGGCCGCTCCTGCCCGCTGCCGGCCTCACCCCGCCGGGGGAGTCCGGGCGAGGAGCGCCTCGACTCGCTTCAGCATCTCCCTGGGGCTGAACGGCTTGACGATGTAGTCGTCGGCTCCGGCGGCCAGACCCCGCTCGAGCTCGGCCTCCTGCGCCTTGGCCGTGAGCAGGATCACCGGGACGTGGGCGGTCCTGGGGTTGTGCCGAAGTGCCCGGCACACGTCGATGCCGTTGAGCTTCGGCATCATCCAGTCGACGAGGACCAGGTCGGGCGGCGGTGAGCGATCCGGTCCGGTGCCGCCGCAGGCCGCCACCAGACCGGCCTCGCCATCGCCTTCGGCGAGCGTGGCGTAGCCCGCTTGGCTGAGCTTCCAGGTCACCAGATCCCTGATGTCGGGGTCGTCGTCGATGACCAGGACGGTCTTCATGCCGGACCGGTGGTCGCCGCCATGCGGCTCATCATGCCGTGTCGGCCCGTCATCGGACCTCTCCGGTCCCGGGCACCTACCATGGCCTCCTGGGTCGAAGCGGCACTTTCATCCACGACGACGACACAGGGGTGCGGGGCGGTGTCTCACCAAGGCGGGGCAGGGACGACGGGCGGACGGCCGTGACTCCGGTCGATGCCGCCGGCACCCCGCCCCTGGCCAACGGCACCGTCGTCCTCGAGCGCTTTCGGTGTGAACGCCTGCTCAAGAGCGGCCACGGCGTCGACACCTACGGTGCCACCGAACTGGAAGGCGGCGCGCCCGTCGTGCTCAAGCGGGTGGCGGCCGGTGCCGTCGACGACGCGGTGAGGATCCGGTTGGAGCACGAGGCCAAGGTGTTGCGCCGCCTCGGAGGCCACTCCCACTCCTCGGTCGCCGTGGCCCACGACGTCGAGTTCGTGTACCTGGTGACGCCCTACGTCGCCGGCGTGACGCTCGAACAGCGCCTGGCCCGGGGCCCCCTCTCGGTGGCGTCGACCATCAGGGTGGGGATCGAGCTGCTGAGCGCCCTCCAGGCCGCCCACGACAACGGTGTCCTCCACCGGGACGTGAAGCCGGCCAACGTGATCGTCGACAACCGCGAGCCCGTCGAAGAAGCGGTCCTGATCGATTTCGGGTTCGCCAGAAGCTCGTCGCTCGACCTCTCGCTGCAGAACGAGCCGGTCGGCACCGCCCGCTACCTCGCACCGGAGGCCGCCGGGCTCATGGCCTGCGACGTGGACGAGAGATCCGACCTGTACTCGGTGGGAGTGCTGCTGTTCGAGTGCCTGGCCGGGAGACCGCCGTTCGAGGCGACCGACGTGGGAGCCGTCCTCCGCCAGCATCTCAACACGCCGGCGCCACAGCTTCGGGGCCTCGGAGTGCGCGTTCCCAGAGCGCTGGACGCCGCCGTCCAGAGGCTTCTGCGCAAAGACCCCGCCGAGCGCTACCAGTCGGCCGCAGCGGTGATCACCGACCTCGAGGCTGTCGCCGAAGGCCTGGCCCGAGGGGTCGCCGACCCCGTGGTGGTGATCGGCCTGCACGACCGCCGCCAGGCGCTCACCGAGCCGTCCTTCATCGGCCGCGACGCCGAGCTCTCTCGCCTGGACAGCCTCATTGCCGGGGCCGGATCGGGCCGCGGCGGCCTGGTCTTCGTCGAGTCGGAGTCGGGCGGGGGCAAGACCCGTCTCCTCGACGAGATGGTCCAGCGCTGGCAATCCCGGGCGTGGATCCTGCGGGGCCAGGCGGTCGACCAGGCCGCCCAGCGGCCGTTCGAGCTCCTCGAGGGGGTCGTCGAGGGCATCGTCTCCTCGTGCCGGCGCTGGCCCGAGCTGGCCGAGACCCTCGGCAGCCGGCTGGGCGATCGGGCGGAAGCTGTCGTGGCCGCACTTCCGGACCTGGCCGGTGTTCTCGGCGAGGTGAAGGCCGTCCACCTGGGCCCCGAGGCCTACGGCGAGACCCGAAGCGTCAGCGCGCTGTCCACGCTGCTCGACGCGCTCGGTTCGGCCACCCGCCCGGCCGTCGTGATCCTCGACGACTGCCAGTGGGCCGACGGGCCGACCCTCAGGCTGCTCGCCGCCTGGCACGAGCGGGTGCGCCAGGAGCACACCAACGTCCTCACCATCGCCGCGTTCCGGTCCGAGGAGGTGCCGGACGACCATGTCCTGCGGTCCATCTCCCCGCTGGCCAC
>JALYGL010000133.1 GCA_030777125.1 Actinomycetota bacterium | reverse complement strand
AGGGTCTCGTCGTGGTACGCCCGGGCCGTCTCTGGGTCGAGGGCCAGGTCGAACTGGTCCTCCCAGCGGAACTCGAACCGGGCCTTCGACAGGGCGTCGTCCCAGGCCTGGGCCCCGGGATGGCCCTTGGCCAGGTCGGCGGCATGGGCCGCGATCTTGTAGGCGATCACCCCGTCCTTGACGTCCTGGCGGTCGGGCAGCCCGAGGTGCTCCTTGGGCGTCACGTAGCAGAGCATCGCCGTGCCGTACCAGCCGATCATGGCCGCGCCGATGGCCGAGGTGATGTGGTCGTAGCCGGGAGCCACGTCGGTGGTGAGGGGGCCCAGGGTGTAGAAGGGCGCCTCGTGGCAGAGCTCCAGCTGGAGCTCCATGTTCTCCTTGATCTTGTGCATGGGTACGTGGCCGGGGCCCTCGATCATCACCTGCACGTCGTGCTCCCAGGCCACCTTGGTCAGCTCGCCCAGCGTGGCCAGCTCCGCCAGCTGGGCCTCGTCGTTGGCGTCGGCGATGCACCCCGGGCGCAGGCCGTCGCCCAGGGAGAAGGCCACGTCGTAGGCGGCCAGGATCTGGCACAGCTCCTCGAAGTGGGTGTAGAGGAAGTTCTCCTGGTGGTGGGCCAGGCACCACGCGGCGAGGATCGACCCGCCCCGGCTGACGATGCCGGTGGTCCGCTTCGCCGTCATCGGGATGTAGGGCAGCCGGACGCCGGCGTGCACGGTGAAGTAGTCCACCCCCTGCTCGGCCTGCTCGACGACCGTGTCGCGGTAGACCTCCCACGTGAGGTCCTCGGCCCTGCCGTCGACCTTCTCCAGGGCCTGGTAGATCGGCACCGTCCCGATGGGGACGGGCGAGTTGCGCACGATCCACTCGCGGGTGGTGTGGATGTCGGCCCCGGTCGACAGGTCCATCACCGTGTCGGCTCCCCAGCGGGTGGCCCAGGAGAGCTTGTCGACCTCCTCGGCGATCGATGACGTCACCGCCGAGTTGCCAATGTTGGCGTTGATCTTGACGAGGAAGCTGCGCCCGATGGCCATGGGTTCGGTCTCGGGGTGGTTGACGTTGGCCGGGATGATGGCCCGCCCGAGGGCGACCTCGGAGCGGACGAACTCGGCGTCGACGCCCTCGCGGAGGGCCACGAACTCCATCTCGGGCGTGATCTCGCCCCGCCGGGCGTAATGGAGCTGGGTGACGGTACGCCCGGCCTTGGCCCTCAACACCCGAGTCGCGCCGGGGGCCTCGCCGTTCGACCGGCGGGCGGCGGCTCGCCCGTCGTCGCGCACCGACGGCCGGCGGCCGTCGTACTCCTCCACGTCGTCGCGCTCGAGGATCCACGGGCGGCGCAGGGGGGCCAGGCCGTCGGTCGGGTCCGACCCCGGACCGGCGGTGTCGTAGAGGCGGACGGCGGAGCCGTCGGTGAGGCTGACCTCGGCGAAGGGCACCCGTACGCCACGAGCGCCGTCGACGTACACCTTGCTGCGCGCAATATGGGTAGCCATCGCGTCTCCCTTCGCCGGCATTACCCGGACAGGTTCGAACGGTCGGCGCCCTCGCGCCCTCTCAGCCCGGCTTCCCGAGCTCCCGTGGAGCCAGCTTCCCACAGGTAACGTCCGTCCCGTGGCCCCTGCCCCGTTCCTCGACGCCTGCTGGGGCAAGCCCGTCGACCGGGTGCCGGTGTGGTTCATGCGCCAGGCCGGGCGTTCCCTGCCCGAGTACCGGGCCCTTCGGGAGAAGGCGGGGATGTTCGACATCTTCCGGGACCCCGAGCTGGCCGCGGAGGTCACGCTCCAGCCGGTCCGCCGCCTGGGGGTCGACGCCGCCATCCTGTTCTCCGACATCGTCGTCCCCCTCGCCGCCGTGGGCGTCGACCTCGACCTCCGTCCGGGCCCGGTCATCGCCGAGCCGTTCCGGGGGGCGGACGATCTCAGCCGGTTGCGCCCGTTGGAGCCGGAGACCGACATCCCGTACGTCATCGAGACCGTCCGGCTCCTCGTGGCCGAGCTCGACGTCCCGCTCATCGGGTTCGCCGGCGCCCCGTTCACCATGGCCAGCTACCTCATCGAGGGAGGTCCGTCGAAGACCCACGCCCGCACCAAGGCGGCCATGTACGGCGACCCGGCGACGTGGGCGCGCCTCCTCGACGCCCTGGCCGACATCGTGCTGGCCTCGCTGCGGGCTCAGGTGCAGGCGGGCGCGTCGGCGGTGCAGGTCTTCGACTCGTGGGCCGGCGTGCTCAGCCCGGACGACTACCGGCGCTCCGTGCTGCCGGCCGTCCGGCGGATCTTCGCCGGATTGGCCGATCTGGGCGTGCCCAGGATCCATTTCGGCGTGGGCACCGGCGAGCTGCTCGGACTGCTGGCCGAGGCCGGGGCCGACGTGGTCGGCGCGGACTGGCGGGTACCCCTCGACGAGGCCCGGCGCCGGGTGGGCGCCGACGTCGCCGTCCAGGGCAACCTCGACCCAGCCGTGTGCCTGGCGCCCTGGGACGTGGTGGCCGAGCACGTGAACGATGTCCTCCGCCGCAACGGCGGCCGGCCCGGGCACGTCTTCAACCTGGGCTGGGGCGTGCTCCCCGAGACCGACCCCGACGTCCTCCGGCGCATCGTCGACTATGTCCATGGCGACTCGCCGTCGCGTGTCCATGGCGACTCGCCGTCGCGGGTGCACGGTGAGCACGCTGGCTGACGCTCCGCCGGTCGGCGTCCTGCTCATGGCCTACGGCACGCCGGCCACGCCCGACGACGTGGAGGCGTACTACACCCACGTGCGGCGGGGCCGTCCCCCCACCTCCGAGCTGCTGGCCGACCTGCGCCGGCGCTACGACGCCATCGGCGGCACGTCGCCGCTGCGGCAGCGCACCGAGGCCCAGGTTGCCGGGCTGCAGGCCGCCCTGGGGGACGGGTTCCCGGTGCAACTGGGCATGAAGCACTCCGCCCCGTTCGTGGAGGACGGCGTGGCGGCGCTCGCCCAGGCCGGCGTCCCCGGGGCCGTGGGGCTGGTGCTGGCCCCCCACTACTCCGCCCTATCGGTGGGCGAGTACGTGGAGCGGGCGCGCACGGTGGCGGCCGCCGGCGGCGGTCCGGAGATGACCTTCGTGGAGTCGTGGCACCTCGAGCCCGGCTACCTCGACCTGCTGGCCGGCTTCGTGGCCGACGCGGTGCGACGCCTCGGACCGGATGCCGATCCGGTGCACGTGCTGTTCACGGCCCACAGCCTTCCGGCGCGGATCCTCGAGGCGGGCGACCCCTACCCGGACCAGGTTCGGGAGACGGCGGAGGCGGTGGCCGGGCGGGCCCGCCTCGAACGGTGGTCGGTGGCGTGGCAGAGCGCGGGGCGCACACCGGAACCGTGGATCGGCCCCGACGTCCTCGCCGTGCTGCCCGACCTGGCCGCCGCCGGGATCGGGGGCGTCGTCGTGTGCGCGGCCGGCTTCGTGTCCGATCACCTGGAGATCCTCTACGACCTCGACGTGGAGGCGGCCGGCGTCGCCGCCGGGCTGGGACTGGCCTTCGCCCGCACCGAGTCCGCGAACGACCATCCCGCCTTCTGCGCCGCCCTGGCCGACGTCGTCCGCCGGCACTGTGCCAGCTGAAGTCGGGCCGCCCGGACATAGGCCGCGGGTCGCGGTCGTCGGCGGCGGCATCACCGGGCTGGCCACGGCCTGGTTCCTGCGGGACGTCGCCGACGTCGTCCTGCTGGAGGCGGGCGACCGCCTCGGCGGCAAGATCGCCACGGCTCAGATGGCAGGCGTGCCGGTGGAGCGCGGCCCGGACACCTTCCTGGCCCGCGTCCCGGAGGCGACCGACCTGTGCCGGGCCGTCGGCCTGGGCGACGCCCTGGTCCCCCCCGCCACCGGGAAGGCATACGTGTGGACGCGGGGACGGTTGCGACCACTGCCCGACGGCCAGGTCCTCGGCGTCCCGACCGCGGCCGGGCCGCTGCTGCGGTCCGGGGTGGTCTCCCCGGCGGGCATGGCCAGGGCCGCCCTGGACCTGGTGCTCCCCCGGCGGCCCCTCGGTCCGGACCCCTCGGTGGCCGACGTGGTCGGTTCCAGGCTCGGTGGCGAGGTGCTCGACCGGCTGGTCGACCCGCTCGTCGGCGGCATCCATGCCGGCCGGTCCGACCGGCTCAGCCTAGCCGCCACGGCGCCGCCGCTGGCCGCAGCGGCGGCGTCGTCCCGAAGCCTGGTCCTGGGGTTGCGCCCGCAGCGGGAAGCGGCGGCGGCCGACGACGGGCCCGTGTTCCTCGGGGTGGCGGGTGGCCTCGAGCGGCTGATCGCCCGGCTCCGGGAGGAGCTGGCGACGGTCGATGTCCGCACCGGCGCGGTGGTGCGGTCCGTCCAGGCCGACGGCGACGGGTGGCGCCTGTCGGGAACCGAGGTGCGGGCCGACGCGGTGGTCGTCACCACCCCCGCCTTCGCCGCCGCCGAGCTGGTGCGGGACGTGTGCCCAGCCGCGGCCACCGAGCTGGACGCCGTCGGCTACGCCTCGGTGGCGGTCACCACCCTCGGCTACCGGCCGTCGGCCCTGCGGCGGGACCTGGACGGCAGCGGGTTCCTCGTCCCGCGGGTGGACGGCCGGCTCATGACCGCCTGCACGTGGTCGACGTCCAAGTGGCCCGAGCTGCAGCGGGGCGGGCTGGTGCTGCTTCGGCCGTCGGCGGGGCGGTTCGGCGACGAACGGGCCTTCGAGCTCGACGACGGCGAGCTGGTCGAGCGGCTGCACGGGGAGCTGGCCGAGGCCGTCGGGGTGACGGAGGCGCCGGTGGAGTCGCTGGTCACCCGCTGGCTGCGGGGGTTCCCCCAGTACGAGCCCGGCCACACCGCGAGGGTGGGGCGCATCGAGGCGGCGCTGGCGTCGGCCATGCCCGGCGTGGTGGTGGCCGGCGCCGCCTACCGGGGCCTGGGGATCGCCGCGTGCGTGCGGCAGGCGCAGGAGGGCGCCGCCGCGGTGCTGGCCGGGCTTGCCGGTCGCGATTCTGCCCCCTCGGCGGGGTAATTTCGCGATCCGGGGAGGTGGTGTCGTGGACGAGATCGTCGTCCGGTCGCCGTTCGACGGGAGCGAGGTCGGGCGGGTGCCCCGAGCCGGGCCGGCCGACGTGGACGCCGCCGTGGCCGCGGCCCACACCGCCCTCGACCGCGATCCCCTGCCCCCCTGGCGCCGGGCCGAGGTCCTCGACGCCGCCTCCCGCCTCCTGTCCGAGCGGGCGGAGGACCTCGCCCGGACGATCGCCCGGGAGGCGGCCAAGCCGCTGAAGGCGGCCCGGGTCGAGGCCGCCCGGGCGGTGAGCACCTTCACCTTCGCAGCGGTCGAAGCCCGCCGGCTGACCGGCGAGATGGTGCCGGTCGACGCCGCCGCCGTCGGCGAGGGCCGGATCGCCTTCACCCTCCGCGTCCCCGTCGGGGTGGTGGGCGCCATCTCGCCCTTCAACTTCCCGCTCAACCTGGTGGCCCACAAGGTGGCCCCCGCCATCGCCGCCGGGTGCCCGGTGGTGCTCAAGCCGGCCAGCCAGACACCGCTCACGGCGATGGCGCTGGCGGAGTTGCTGGCGGACAGCGGCCTGCCGCCCGGGCACCTGACCGTCGTGGCCGGGAGCGGCTCGGAGGTGGGCAACGCCCTGGTGGAGCACCCCGACGTCCCGTACATCACGTTCACCGGCTCGTCCGACGTGGGTTGGGGCATCCGGGACCGGGCGCCCCGGAAGAAGGTCGCCCTCGAGCTGGGCAACAGCTCGCCGCTGGTGATCGCCGCCGACGGTGACTGGGACCGGGCCGCCCGTGCCGTGGCCGCGGGCGGGTTCACCCACGCCGGCCAGTCCTGCGTCTCCGTCCAGCGGGTGCTGGTGCACGACGACGTGGCCGGCCCGTTCTGCCAGGCACTGGCCAAGCTGGTGGATGACCTGGTGGTGGGCGACCCCCTGGACGGGACCACCGACGTGTCCGCTCTCATCACCCCCGGCGAGCGGGACCGGGTGGTGTCGTGGATCGAGGAGGCGGTGTCCGGCGGGGCCGAGGTCCTCACCGGTGGCGACGTCCGTGACGGCGTGCTGGCTCCCACCGTCCTCACCGACGTCACCCCGGAAATGCGGGTGTCCCGGGACGAGGTGTTCGGCCCGGTGGTCGCGGTGCAGGCGTGCCCGTCGCTGCACGACGCCCTGCGACTGGCCGACGACACCCGCTACGGCCTGCAGGCCGGCATCTTCACCGCCGGGCTCGAGACGGCCCTGCGGGCGGCCCGACAGCTGCACTTCGGCACCGTGCTGATCAACGAGGTGCCCACCTGGCGGGCAGACCAGATGCCCTATGGCGGGGTCCGGGAGAGCGGCAACACCAAGGAGGGCCCGGCGTACGCCATCCGGGAGATGACCGAGGCCCGCCTGGTGGTCATCCAGCCGTAGGCGTCGACCGCCCCCCGGTCACCGCCTGGCTTCGCGGGCCCAGGCGCTCTGCAGGTCGGACGAGCCGGAGGACCGGACGGTCTGGGTCTCGGCCACCGGCGCGGCTGCCGTCTCCTCGGGCGGGGGCGGCGGCGGGTCGTCGCAGGCCGCGCCCCGGTCGGTCTCGGGGTCGGGGATCTGGGCGGCCTGCACCGCGCTCTGGCGCTCCAGCTCGGCGTTGAGCTCCCCGCCCATCACCACCGCGATGGCCGACAGGTACAGCCACAGCAACAGGACGACCACGCTGGCCAGCGAGCCGTACGTCTCGGCGTACGACCCTCCGAAGTTGGCCACGTAGAACGAGAAGCCGAGCGACGCCGCCAGCCAGATGAGCACGGCCAGGATGCCGCCGGGGCTGACCCAGACCCACTTGGGCGTCTCCCGGTTCGGCGCCAGGAAGTAGTAGGTGGCGAACAGCAGGGTCAGAGCGGCGATGCCGACCGCCCAGCGGACCAGCGTCCACAGCACCACGAAGGCGCTCCCCAGAGGGAGATTGTCACGGAGCGCCTCACCGATCGGGGCCCCGAACACGATGAGGGCGGTGGCGATGCCGCCCAGTACACCGGTCACCAGCACCAGGGCCATCCCCACCAGGCGCTTCTTGACGAACTTGCGGTCCTGGGGCACGTCATAGGCCACGTCGAGGCCCTGTTGCATCGCGACCATGCCGGCGGAGGCGCCCCACAGGGCCAGGGCCACACCGACGAGGGTGGCGACGAGCCCACCGCCGCCCTGCTCGCCCGCCTTGCCGACGGCATCGGTCAGGATCGCGGCCGCGCCCTCGGGGAGCGCGGACTCGACCGCTCCCTCGAACGACTTGACCCCTTCCTCGCTGAGGTTCACCAGGCCGAGAATGCCGACCATGGCGAGCATGGCCGGGAAGATGGCCAGGAACCAGTAGAACGCCATCCCCGCCGCGGTCAGCGTGGCCCGGTCGTCCTTGAACTCCTTCACCGTGCGCCGCAGGCTCTCCTTGAGGCCGGTCTTGCCGAGGTCGGCCGGAGAGTCGGCCTGGCCGGGTTCGCCCTTCTGCGGCGGTACTGGACGCTCTGCTGCCATGCGGCCCGGTCTACCCCTGCGCCCGCCGGTGGCAACCTAAGGCCGTGCCCGAAGTCTTCCGCCACGCCGTGGCCTCGTTCGAGCCGACCGGCACGGGGGTCCTCCTGTGGACGCGGCTCACCGGCGCCACGTCCGCCCGGTGGACGCTGGCCGCCGACAGCGGCCTGTCACAGGTGGTGGCCTCCGGTGAAGCCTCCACCGGGTCCGACGCCGACGGCACGGTGGTGGTCGACGTCGGCGAGCTCGAGCCGGGCACGTCCTACTGGTACCGCTTCGAGAGCGCCGGGGAGCGGTCCGCGGTGGGGCGCACCCGGACCCTCCCGGGGGCACCCGCCGACGCGGTGCGCATCGGACTGGTGTGCTGCGCCCGGTACTCCATGGCTCCTCTGGGCGCCTACCGGGCCATGGCCGAGCGGGAGGTCGACCTGGTGCTCCACCTGGGTGACTACATCTACGAGGACGACGGTCACAAGGGGCCCCGCTCGCACCGTCCGCCCCGCGAGGCCACCACCCTCGACGACTACCGCGCCCGCCTGGCCCAGGTCCGAGGAGACCCCGACTGCCAGGCCCTCCACCTCCGCCACCCGATGATCGTGGTCCTCGACGACCACGACGTGGCCGACAACTGCTGGGCCGGCGGGGCCAAGAGCCACGACCCGTCCGTGCACGGGCTGTGGTCGGACCGGGCCAGGGCCGCTGCCCGCGCCCGCCAGGACTGGGCGCCGGCCCGCCTCCGCAACCCCGCCGACCCGACTGCGACCTGGCGGTCGGTCCCGGTCGCCGACCTGGCCGAGATCGTCGTCGTCGACACCCGCCTGAGCGGGCGCGACCTCCAGGCGGGCGACGACGGGGCCAAGGGACTGCACGATCCCGGTCGCTCTCTCCTGGGGGACCAGCAGCGCGAATGGCTGGGCCGGCGGCTGACCGACACCACCCGGCCGTGGGCCCTGGTCGCCAGTGGCGTGGTCGTGAACGAGATCAGCCTGCCCCTGCCCGCAACCCGCGTGATCAACGCCCTCATCCCCAACGGCTACGCGGCCATGGACGGCAAGGTCATGCACGACGACCAGTGGGACGGCTACCCGGCCGAGCGCGACCGGTTGACCGGGTGGTTGGCCGAGCGGGGCGGGGCCGGGGGCCGGTCGGTGATCCTGTCCGGCGACATCCATTCCTCGTGGGCGTTCGAGGGGCCCCGTGGCCCCGACGGCGGTCCGGTCGCCGTGGAGATGACCATCCCGGCGGTGGCGTCGAAGCCGATGGGCCGCAGCCGGGTGCCGGGCGCCTGGCGGATCCTCGACGGCCTGGTGCGCCGGCTGGAGCACGTCCCGTGGGTCGACGTCACCGAACGCGGGTACGGCCTGCTCGACGTCACCCCGGACGAGGTGCGCATGGAGTGGTGGTTCGTAGAGGCGACCGGGGCCGACCCCTCGGCCGGCGCCGAGTTGGGCAAGGCCTACGCCACGGCGCGCGAGGGCTGGCCGCCCCGGCTGACCGAGGTCGGCGCCGCGTCCGCCGACCCCGTTCGAGCCGGTCTTCCCAGCCCGCTGCCGGACCGCCCCGTCGACCTGGCGTCGCTGCGCCGCCGACACCACCTCCGCCAGCTGTTCGCCCGCTTCGGCGGCGGGGCCATGGCTCTGGTCGCCGTCCGGGTGGCCCTGCGCGCCGCTACAGCTGGCCGAGGTGGAAGGGCGTGCCTTCGTCGTG
>JALYGL010000132.1 GCA_030777125.1 Actinomycetota bacterium | reverse complement strand
CCCCCGAGGCGTAGCCGATGCCCATGAGAGCCGACCCGGCGTTGGTCATGATCATCTTCACGTCGGCGAAGTCGGTGTTGATCAGGCCGGGCGTGTTGATGAGGTCGGTGATGCCCTGCACCCCTTGGAGGAGGACCTCGTCGGCCATCTTGAACGCGTTGACGGCCGACGTCTTGTCGTTGGACACCGACAGCAGCCGATCGTTCGGGATGATGATGAGGGTGTCGACCTTCTCCTTGAGCTTGGCGATGCCGGCGTCGGCCTGGACCGAGCGCCGGCGCCCCTCGAAGGAGAAGGGCCGGGTGACCACACCGACGGTGAGCGCCCCCAGCCCCTTGGCGATCTCGGCGATGACGGGCGCCCCGCCCGTGCCGGTGCCCCCGCCCTTGCCGGCGGTGACGAACACCATGTCAGAGCCCTTGAGGATCTCCTCGATCTCGTCGCGGTGCGCCTCGGCCGCCGCCGCCCCGACTTCGGGGTCGCTGCCCGCGCCCAGCCCCCGGGTCAGCTCCCGGCCGATGTCGAGCTTGACGTCGGCGTCGCTCATGAGCAAGGCCTGGGCGTCGGTGTTCACGGCGATGAACTCCACGCCACGCAGGCCGGCGTCGATCATGCGGTTGACGGCGTTGACGCCACCACCGCCGATGCCGACCACCTTGATCACGGCCAGGTAGTTCTGCGGTGCGCCGATCATGGGGTCCCTCCTGGTTCTGGGCACGGAGTTGCCGCCTCCAGGCCTGGTCTCGGTCTTCCCTCAAGCTTGACTTGAGGTAGAGTGTTATGTTAACCTGCGGTTCGGGTCGACACCTTAGCGGTGGCCTCCTGACGGGTCAAGACCGGCGTCCGAGGGACGCGCACGTCCAAGACCGCCAACCCGCGGGTCTCGACTTGGCCGAGCACCGTCTCGATGGCGGTGAACTTCTCCTTCAGCTGCTGCGGGGGCCCCATCCGCACCACGCCCCCGGTCCCGAGGGCCAGCTCCACCCCCCCACCTTCGACCTCCACGATGGCGCTCACTCGTGGCAACAGGCTGGGCGGAGCCGCCTTGGCCACCTCGAGGACCCCGTCCCATCCGCCGGGCAGGCGGCTGCCCGGTGGGCCCACCGGCGAGGCTGCGATCACCGAAGGCAGGCCGGCGGGCGGCGCCGGCGCGGCGGCCAGTACCCGCCCCTCGGCGTCCACCAGGGCCCACCCCTCCCCGGCGCGCGCCGCGGCCACCGGTTCCCTCTCGGTCACCTCGATGGACACCGTTCCTCCCCACTCGCGGCGAACGGTCGCCCGCAGCACCCACGGCAGCTGCTCGGCCCGGGCCGCAGCCGCCCCGGCGTCGACGTCGACCAGGGGTCGACCGCGGTGGACGCCCGACGCCCGCACCACCTCGGCCACGTCGGTGCGGGCCGCGCCGGCCACCTCCACCCGGTCGACGTCGAGGAGCGGCGAGCGCGAGGCGCCCCATGCGCCGCCGGCCAGGACGGTGAGGGAGACGGTGCCCACCAGGACGGCCAGGCGGCGGCGGCGCTCGCGTCGCCGGACCTCGGTCCTGCGCTCCCTAATGCGGGGGTCTATACGTACGCTGACCTGCGGGTTCAGGCGGGTCTCGGGCACTGTTTCAACCTTTCATCGAGGTCGAGATATCGGGCGGGAACCCGACCATGCGGACCTCGGCCCGCAGCCGCACCCCGAACCGTTGCTCCACGGCGCGGGCGACGTCGCCCATGAGCGCGACCACGTCGGCTGCCGAGCCTCCGTCGTCCACCTGGAGGAAGTTGGCATGCTTGGGCGACACGAACGCGGATCCCCGCCGCCTGCCCTTGAGACCGGCGGCCTCCACCAGGCGCCCGGCCGAGTCACCCGGCGGGTTGGTGAAGACTGAGCCGGCGTTGGCGCCGCCGGGCTGGTGCTCCCGGCGCCACCGCACGATCTCGGCGATCTCGGCCTCGGCCGCCTCCCGGTCGCCGGGCCGGAGCTCGAACTCAGCCGCCACCACCACCTGAGTCGGTCCCACGGCCGAGTGCCGGTACCCCAGGTCGAGCTCCGCCGCGGGGACGTCCCGGCCCGCCCCGCCGCCGGGTGGTTCGGCGGCCAGGTCGACCACCCTGGCCGCGGCCAGCGTGCGGCTGACGTCGGACCCGTGGCCCCCGGCGTTCATCCTGACCCCGCCCCCGACGCTGCCGGGGACGCCCACCGCCCACTCCAGCCCGGTCAGGGCCGCGGCCGCCGTGCGCCGGGCCAGCACGGGTAGGCTCACGGCCCCCCCGGCCCGAACGGTGTTCCCGACCACCTCGATGGACCGGAAGCCGTCGCCCAGCACCACGGCCAGTCCGGGGAATCCCTCGTCGGCCACCAGCAGGTTCGAGCCCCGGCCGACCACCAGCACGGGGACGCCGCTGCGCCGCACCGCGGTGGCCACCAGGTCGAGATCGGCTTCGTCGCCGGCCTCCACCAGCAGGGAGGCGGGCCCGCCCACCCGATAGGTCGTCAAGGGCCCGAGGGCGACGTCGCGCCGGGCCTGCGGCCCGAGCACGGCCGCCGCCACCTCCAGCTCGCTCATCCCGACAACAACTCGTCCGGCAGGGTGGTGAGGTCGCCGGCGCCCAAGGTCAGGCACAGGTCGCCGGGGAGCAGCTCGGCCCGCAGGTACGACACCAGGTCTCCCCGTTCGGGCACGTAGGCCACCGGCGGCGCCCCGGGGCCCCGTGCCACCGCGTCCGCTACCAACCGCCCGGTCACGCCGGGACGGGGCCGCTCGCCCGCGCCGTAGACGTCGGTGACCACCACCAGGTCGGCGCCGGCGAAGGCGCCGGCGAAGTCGGCGCCGACGGCCTGCGTCCGGCTGTAGCGGTGGGGTTGGAAGACGCACACCACCCGGTCCCACCGGCCGTCGACCGCGGCCGACAGGGCGGCGGCCACCTCGCCCGGCAGGTGGGCGTAGTCGTCCACGAACGTGGCGCCGTCGCGCTCCCCCCGCCACTGGAAGCGACGGGCCACCCCGGCCGATCGGCCCACCGCGGCCGCGGCGTCGGCGAACCGCGCACCGAGGGCCACGGCGG
>JALYGL010000131.1 GCA_030777125.1 Actinomycetota bacterium | reverse complement strand
ACATCTTGTAGTCGGGCAGGTCGGGCGACAGGTAGACCTCGCTGTAGCGCTCCTCGTAGAAGAGCTCCTGCCACTGGCGGACCATGCCCAGGTAGGCGTTGTTGAGGATGGCCACCTTGACCGGGATCCGCTCGGCGCTGGCCGTGACCAGCTCCTGGGCCGTCATCTGGAAGCAGCCGTCGCCATCGATGGCCCAGACGGTGCGCCCGGGCATGCCCGCCTTGGCGCCCACCGCGGCCGGAACGGCGAAGCCCATGGTGCCCAGACCGCCGGAGTTGACCCAGGTGTAGGGGTGGTCGAACCGCCACAGCTGGCTGCTCCACATCTGGTGCTGGCCGACCCCCGAGACCACGATGGAGTCGTCGGGCGAGTTGTCGCGCAGCGACTCGATGCAGAACTGCGGCTTCAGGGTGTCGCCCTCGTTCCACCCCTGTTCGTAGGTGAGCGGGTACTGCTCCTGCCACGCTCGCAGCTGGTCGTTCCACGGCGTGCGGTCGGGAGCCTGGCGACCCTCAGCCAGCATGGCGTCCGCGACCTCGCGCACGGCCCTGACCAGCTCCTCGATGACCAACCGGCAGTCCCCCACGATGGGGACGTCGGGCTTTCGCACCTTGCCCAGCTCGGCCGGGTCGATGTCGACGTGGATGATCTTGGCGTCGGGGGCGAAGGCGGCCACCTTCCCCGTCACCCGGTCGTCGAAGCGCGAGCCCAGTGCGATCAGCAGGTCAGAGCTCTGCATGGCCGTGACCGCGGTGTAGTTGCCGTGCATGCCGGGCATCCCCAGGCACTGGGGATGGGAGTCCGGGAAGCTCCCCCTGGCCATCAGGGTGGTGACGACCCGGATGCCGGTCAGCTCGGCCAGCTCCCGAAGGGCCTCGGCGGCCCGGGCCTTGAGGATGCCGCCGCCGGCGTAGATGACGGGCCGGTGCGACTCCTGGATGAGCCGGGCCGCCTCCCGGATCATCCGGGGGTGGCCCTTCGTCGTGGGCTTGTAGCCGGGGAGGTCGACCGAGTCGGGCCAGTACCAGTCCATCTGCGAGCGAGGGTTCTTGGGGTCGACGATGTCCTTGGGGATGTCGATGAGGACGGGGCCCGGTCGCCCGGTCGTGGCGATGTGGAAGGCCTCGTTGACGATGCGGGGGATGTCCTGGGCCTCGGTGATGAGCTCGTTGTGCTTGGTCACCGACCGGGTCACGCCGATGATGTCGCACTCCTGGAAGGCGTCCGTGCCGATGGCCGCGCTGGGGACCTGGCCGGTGATGACCACGATCGGGATGGAGTCCATCATGGCGTCGGCCAAGGGCGTGACGATGTTGGTGGCGCCCGGCCCGCTGGTGACCATGGCCACGCCCGGGCGCCCGGTGGCGTGGGCGTATCCCTCGGCCATGTGGCCCGCGCCCTGCTCGTGGCGGACCAGGATGTGGCGGATCGGCGAGTCGATGATGGGGTCGTACACCGGCAGGATGGCGCCGCCGGGGAGGCCGAACATCACCTCCACGCCCTGCATCTCCAGGCTCTTGATGAGGGCTTGGCCCCCGTTCATTCTCATGTCGGCTCCTGTGGCGGGAAAGAAAACGACCTCCCGTCGGGGAGGTCGTGGGCGCACGCGCGAGGGTCGCAGGTGCGCTCTAGGTAATTCCTACGAGGGTCGCGGCGCGGGTCATTCCGGGTTCAGTGTGACACGGCCGCCGGCCGGACGGCAAACAGGTTGGTTGCGGTGTCGGGCCCTGGGGCCACCGCGTCATTGGGTGACGATGCCGTCCCACTCCCAGTCGGCCGAGCCGGCGGCGACGGGGGCCGACGCCGCGATCAGCCGCCGGCGACGGCGGGCCGGCACCACCATCATCGTGCCGCCGAAGAGCATGGCAGCGGCCATGAGGGCCAGATCGGGGGCGTCGGCACCGGTACGCGCCAGGCTGCGCTGCGCCGCCGGGCGGGGGGCGGTGGATACCACGTGGGTCTTGCCGGGGGCGGCGACGGGCACGAACCCGACGCACGTCTGATCGACCTGGGTGGTGGACTGGTTGCCGACGGCCTGGGCCGGGCCGGTCTGGATCGTGCTCTGGCCAGGAGCGTTGACCTGAGGACCGCCGACGTTGAGGTTCAGGCCGATGAGGCCGCCCGAGACGTTCTGGGTGCTGGAGGCCACGTTGGTCGAGCTGTTGCCGACGCTGGTGTTGCCCCCGGTGTTGGCTTGGGCCTGGCCGCTGTTGCTGACCGTGGAGCGCTGCCCTCCCTGGCGCGAGCAGGAGCCGCCCAGGCTTGAGGTCGGGACGAAGCCCACCCCGGGCACGAACGTGACGCCCGGACCGTGGACGGCGCTGGACTGGTCGACGGTGGTGTCGGACGCGTTGCCGGTGGCCTGGGCCGGGCCGGTCGTGATGTCGGACGATCCGGGGGCGTTCACGGTGGGGCCGCCGAGGTTGACGTTGACACCCAGCAGGCCGCCGGAGACGTTGGTCTGGCTGGTGGCCCGGTTGTCGGAGTCGTTGCCCACGCCGGTGTTGCCGCCGGTGTTGGCCCCGGCCAGGCCC
Source organism: Actinomycetota bacterium (assembly GCA_030777125.1). Classification (GTDB taxonomy): domain Bacteria; phylum Actinomycetota; class Acidimicrobiia; order Acidimicrobiales; family AC-14; genus JALYGL01. The sequence continues at coordinate 5,471 of JALYGL010000131.1, read as the reverse complement.
TGGTTGGACACGCCCGAGCTCTGGGCCGGCGCGGCGGGGCCCCGGCCACCGCCGGTGGCGCCCTGGTTGACCGCGGTGGTGGACTGGTTGCCGGTGGCGGTGGCCGGGCCGGTGGCGACGTTCGAGGACCCCGGGGCGTCGACGGTGGGACCACCGACGCCGAGGTTGACCCCGAGGAGCCCGCCCAGTACCCCACCGGCGCCGGTGGCGTTGGTGGTGCCGGAGGCGGTGTTCGTCGAGGTGTTGCCCGAGCTGGAGTTGCCCCCGGTGTTGGCCGCGGCCCCGCCGCCGTTGCTCACCGCCGAGCCCTGGCCGCCCACGCTGATCGGTTGGGCGTCGGCCCGGCCGACGCCGAGGGCTCCGAGGAGGGAGACGATGGCCAGTGCGGTGGCGGCCCGCCGCCCGATCGCCGACCCGACGTTGGGCTCCCGCTGCCTCATTCTCTGCCTCCCGCTCGCTCGAGGGGGCGATTCTGCCCGCAGCCGCCCCCCCCTCGCAAGGATCGGCGCCGACTACGGCTCGGTCACCGCGCCGCGCTCGGCCCCGGTGACCAGCCGGGCGTACTTGGCCAGCACGCCGGTCGTGTAGCGGGGCTCCGGCACCTTCCATGCCGCCCGTCTGGCCTCCAGCACATCGGCGTCGACCAGCAGGTCGATGGTGCGGGTGTCGGCGTCGATCACGACGGGGTCGCCGTCGGCCACGAAGGCGATGGGGCCGCCGTCGACCGCCTCCGGGGCCACGTGGCCCACGCAGTAGCCGTGGGTGCCTCCGGAGAACCGCCCGTCGGTGACCAGGGCCGCGTCCGCCCCCCGGCCGGCACCCTTCATGGCGCCGGTGACGGCCAGCATCTCGCGCATCCCCGGCCCCCCCTTGGGGCCCTCGTAGCGGATGACGACCACGTCGCCCGGCTGGATGCCGCCGGCCAGGATGACGTCCATGGCCGCCTGCTCACCGTCGAACACCCGGGCCCTGCCCTCGAAGCGCATCACGTCGATGCCCGCCACCTTCACCACCGCGCCCTCCGGGGCCAGCGAGCCCCTGAGCACGGCGATGCCACCGCCGGCGTGGATGGGATCGGATAGCGGGTGGACGACCTTGCCGTCGGGCGCCGGGGGGTCGAGGGCGGTCAGGTTCTCGGCCACCGTCCGGCCGGTCACGGTGAGGCAGTCGCCGTCGAGCAGGTCCGCCTCCAGCAGCTGGCGCATCACCACCGGCAGCCCTCCGACGGCGTCCAGGTCGACCATGTGGTAGCGGCCGTGGGGCCTCATGTCGACGACGTGGGCCACCCGGCGGCCGACGGTGTTGAAGTCGTCGATGGAGACGTCGACCCGGGCCTCGTTGGCAATGGCCAGCAGGTGCAGCACCACGTTGGTGGAGCCGCCCAGGGCGTTGGCCACGGCGATGGCGTTCCGGAAGGCGCCCTTGGTCAGGATCTGGCGGGGCCGGACGTTGGCCTCGACCAGGGCCATGACGGCCCGCCCCGAGGCGGCGGCCAGGTCGTCGCGCCGGCGATCGACGGCCGGGGCCGACGACGACCCGGGCAGGCTCATCCCCAGGGCCTCGGCGACCGACGCCATGGTGTTGGCCGTGAACATGCCCGCGCAGGAGCCCTCGGTCGGGCAGGCGTTGCGCTCGATGAGGGCCAGCTCCTCGGCCGACAGCCGGCCGGCGGCGTGGGACCCGACGGCCTCGAAGACGCTGACGATGTCGAGGGCCCGGTCGCCCAGCCGTCCGGGCAGGATGGTGCCGCCGTAGAGGAAGACGGAGGGCACGTTGAGGCGGGCGGCGGCCATGAGCATCCCGGGGAGGGACTTGTCGCAACCGGCCAGCGTGACCAGGGCGTCGAAGCGCTCGGCGTGGACCATCGTCTCCACCGAGTCGGCGATGACCTCGCGGCTGACCAGGGAGGCGTGCATGCCCTCGTGGCCCATGGAGATGCCGTCGGAGACGGCGATGGTGACGAACTCGATCGGGAAGCCGCCCGCCGCCCGCACGCCGTCCTTGGCCCGCTGGGCCAGCCGCTGCAGGGGCATGTTGCACGGCGTGACCTCGTTCCAGCTGCTGGCCACGCCGACCTGGGCCTTGCCGAAGTCGTCGTCGGTCATGCCGATGGCGCGCAGCATGGCGCGGGCGGGGGCCCGCTCGAACCCTTCGGTCACATCTCGGCTGCGGCGCTCCGGTGCGGTCATCGCTTTCTGGTCGCTGCGGTCCTCCGCTTCGCTTCGGTCCTCGCTCATGGTTCGATGGTAAACGAGGGTGGCAGGTGCAGCGCCCCGCCATTCGGGCACACTCGCGCCATGCGGGTGCTTCAGGCTCCGGTGACGCGTTGACGCTCAAGTCGCTGCTGGCGACCGAGCTCGAGGCCGCCCGCCGACGCTCGCTCGACCTGCTGGCCCCAATCTCGGAGGCCGACCTGGTACGGCAGCACTCGCCGATCATGTCGCCGCTGGTGTGGGACCTGGGCCACGTCGGCAACTTCGAGGAGCTGTGGCTGGTCCGCCGGGTCGGCGGGGACCCGCCGCTGGACCGGAGCCTCGACGACGTCTACGACGCCTTCCGCCATCCCCGTCCGAACCGTCCGTCCCTGCCCCTGCTGGCGCCTGACGGGGCCCGGGCCTACCTCGACCAGGTGCGGGCCCGGGCCCTCGACGCCCTCGACCGCACCGAGCTCGATCCGGGCCGGCCGCTCCTGGGCGACGGCTTCGTCTACCGGATGGTGGCCCAGCACGAGCACCAGCACGACGAGACCATGCTGGCCACCCTCCAGCTCATGGACGGCGAGGGCTACCGGCCCGACGCCCCGACCCACCAGCCTCTGGCAGACGCCACGGTCCTGGCCGCCGGCGGGGCAGGGGCCCCTGCCGGCAACGGCGGGCGAGGTCCCTGGTCTCGCCTCCGCTCCGCTGCGACTCGCTCGGGACTCCGGCCGAAGCACCCGGGCGCCCGCGGTCAGGTAGTCGTGCCGGCGGGGCCGTTCGAGATGGGCACCGACCTGGAACCGTGGGCGTACGACAACGAGCGGCCGGCCCACGTCGTCGACCTGCCCGCGTTCGCCATCGACACGTTCCCGGTCAGCAACCACCGGTACGCCGAGTTCATCGCCGACGGTGGCTACCACCAGGCCCGTTGGTGGACGGAGGCGGGCTGGGAATGGCGCTGCAGGGAGGGCCTGGAGCACCCGCAGTTCTGGCGCCCGGAGGGCGGAGGCACGTGGTCGAGGATTCGATTCGGGTGGCAGGAGCACGTGCCGCCGGACGAGCCGGTGCAGCACGTGTGCTGGTACGAGGCTGACGCCTACGCCCGCTGGGCCGGGAGGCGCCTCCCCACGGAGGCGGAGTGGGAGAAGGCGGCCTCGTGGACGCCGGACGGTCGCAAGCTGCGCTATCCGTGGGGCAACGAATGGGTTCCGGGCATGGCGAACCTGGACCAGTCCCGCTTCGGCCCGGACCCGATCGGCTCGCACGCCGCGGGTACCGGCCCGTGGGGGTGTCACCAGATGGTCGGCGACGTCTGGGAGTGGACGGCGTCGGACTTCGAGCCGTACCCCGGCTTCGGCGCCTTCCCCTACCGGGAGTACTCCGAGGTCTTCTTCGGGTCGGGCTACAAGGTCCTGCGGGGAGGATCGTGGGCCACCTCGCCGCGGGCGGTGCGGACGACCTTCCGCAACTGGGACCATCCCATCCGCCGCCAGATCTTCGCCGGCTTCCGCTGCGCCTCCGACGTCTGACGTGTGCCGGTTCGTCGCCTACGTCGGGCCGCCCGTGACCCTGGCCGGGCTCCTGCTGGATCCGCCCCACGCCCTCCTCCACCAGAGCTGGGCCCCCCGGCACCAACGCCACGGGACCATCAACGCCGACGGGTTCGGCGCCGGCTGGTACGACCACTCCCGGCGGCCGGAGCCGGCCCGATATCGCACCGCCCGCCCCATGTGGGCCGACCGGTCGTTCGCCAGCATGGCCGGCCTCGTCTCGTCGACCGCCGTGCTGGGCGCCGTCCGCGACGCCACCCCGCCGGCGCCGATAGAGGAGAGCGGTACTCCGCCGTTCACCGCCGGGCCGTGGCTGTTCGCCCACAACGGCGCGGTGGACGGGTTCGCCGCCGGGGCCCGGACGGTGCTGCACCGGCTGGTGTCGGACGTCCGCGCCGCGGCCATCGAGGGCAGCGCCGACTCGGAGGTCCTCTTCGCCCTGGTCCTCGACCGCCTCGACGCCGGCGCCTCATCTGCCGAGGCCCTGGCCGACGTGGTGTCGGCGGTCACCCGGGTCACCTCGGCGCGGCTCAACCTGGTGCTCACCGACGGCCGGGCCGTGGCCGCCACCGCCTGCGGCGACTCGCTGTTCGTGCTCGAGGCCGCAGGCGCCGCGGTGGTCTCGTCCGAGCCCTACGACGACGACCCGGCCTGGCGCCCCGTACCCGACGGGTCGATCGTCTCGGCCGACAGCGGGCGGGTGGCCGTCGGGGCTCTCCGATGACGTACTCGATCGAGGTGCACCACTCCTCCGAGGCGCGACGCCGGGACCTGCGCGGCGACGTCCTCGCCGGCCTGACGGCCACGCCCAAAGAGCTGGCGCCCAAGTACTTCTACGACGAGCGGGGATCCGACCTCTTCGACCGGATCACCCGTCTGCCGGACTACTACCCCACCCGGGCGGAGCGGGCCATCCTCGGAGCCAGGGCCGAAGAGATCGCGGCGGTGAGCGGCGCCGACACCCTCGTCGAGCTGGGATCGGGCACGTCCGAGAAGACGCGGCTTCTGCTCGACGCCTGTGCCGCCGGAGGTCGCCTGCGCCGGTTCGTCCCCTTCGACGTCAGCGAGGCCACGCTCCGGGCCGCGGCTGCGGCCCTGGCCGGCGAGTTCGCCGGGATCCACGTGCACGCCGTGGTCGGGGACTTCGAGCAGCACCTCGACCTGCTGCCGAAGGGTGGGCGGCGGCTGGTGGCGTTCCTGGGGGGCACCATCGGGAACCTCACCCCCAAGCAGCGGGCCCAGTTCCTCGGCGACCTGGTCGCCGGGCTCCGTCCCGGCGACTCCGTGCTCCTCGGCACCGACCTGGTCAAGGAGCCGGCCAGGCTGGTCGCGGCCTACGACGACGCCCACGGGGTGACGGCCGAGTTCAACCGCAACGTGCTCCGGGTGCTCAACCGGGAGCTGCACGCAGACTTCGACCCTGAGCGGTTCGCCCACGTGGCCCGCTTCGACCCCGACGAGGAGTGGATCGAGATGCGGCTGCGGGCCCGTGTCGCCCACCAGGTCGCGGTCGGCGACCTCGACCTCGTCGTCGCCTACGACGCAGGCGAGGAGATGCGTACCGAGATCAGTGCCAAGTTCCGCCGCGAGGGCGTGGAGGCCGAGCTCGGCGGGGCCGGCCTGGCCGTGGCCCGGTGGTGGACCGATCCAGACGAGGACTTCGCCGTCAGCCTGGCCTTCAAGGAGTAGCCCGGAAAAGGAGAAGGGCCGGTCGACGTGCGAC
>JALYGL010000130.1 GCA_030777125.1 Actinomycetota bacterium | reverse complement strand
GAGCCTCGCATCGCCGACTCCGTGCACCTGGTCCACCAGGCCCTGGAGGCGGGCAAGGAGGTCATGTTCGAAGGGGCCCAGGCCACCTTCCTCGACCTCGACCACGGCACCTATCCCTTCGTCACCTCCTCGAATCCGGTGGCCGGGGGCGCCTGCGCCGGAGCCGGCGTCGGTCCCCGCCACCTCGAGCGCATCATCGGCATCACCAAGGCCTACCTCACCCGGGTCGGTTCGGGCCCCTTCCCCACCGAGCTCCACGACGAGATGGGCGACCTCCTGGTGGAGCGGGGCAGGGAGTGGGGCACCAACACCGGGCGCCGGCGCCGGCCGGGGTGGTTCGACGCGGTGATGTTGCGCCATGCCGTGCGCCTCAACAGCCTGACCGACATCTTCCTCACCAAGCTCGACGTGTTGGACCCCTGTGAGGTGGTCAAGGTGTGTGTGGCCTACGAAGTCGACGGTGCGCGCCTCGACCACCTGCCCTACCACCAGTCGGTGCTGCACAAGGTCCGCCCCGTCTACGAGGAGCTGAAGGGCTGGCAGACCGACTGCTCGGGGGCCACCACCCTCGACGAGCTGCCTCCCGCCGCCCGGGACTACGTGATGTTCCTGGCCGAACAGGGCGGGGTGCCGGTCAGCTACGTGGGGGTCGGCCCCGAGCGCCTGCAGACCGTGCACGTGGCGTGAACTTCGGTCTCACTCGTTCCGCTTCGCTCCGCTCCGTTCGACCGAGTTGGGTCGTGCTCCGGACGGCGGCGGAGCCACCGACCGCAGCGCTGAACACCGCCTGGGCTCGCTTCGCTCCCCTGAGTCACCAGCCAGATGGGGGCCGCCTTCGGCGGCTCGGGTGGCCGTCGACATGGCTCGCCGCCTTCGGCGGCTCGGGTGGCCGGCGGCCAATGCACTCCCGCCTTCGGCGGTGGTCGAATCCGGCGACGAGAAGCGCTCGCTGATGCGGGTGTGCGTGGTGGGCTCGGGGGGGCGCGAGCACGCCTTGGCCGAGGTCCTGGCCCGGGGCTCTCACGAAGTGGTGGTGTCGCCGGGCAACGCCGGCATCCCCGGCTCGGTCGCCGTCGGCCCCGAGGAGGTCGATGCCGAGCTGTTCGTCATCGGACCGGAACAGCCACTGGTCCAGGGCCTGGCCGACCGCCTCCGGGCTTCTGGGCGTAGGGTCTTCGGCCCCGGGGCGGACGGTGCCCGGCTGGAGGGTTCCAAGCGGTGGATGAAGGAGGTGCTCGACGACGCCGGCGTGCCCACCGCCCGCCACGGTGCCTTCGTCGAGGTGGCGCCGGCGCTACGCTTCCTGCGCTGCTTGCCCCCGCCCTGGGTGGTCAAGACCGACGGCCTGGCCGCGGGCAAGGGCGTGCTGGTGACCACCGAGATGGCCGAGGCCGAGGCCGACGTGGCCGCCAAGCTGTCGGGCCAGGCCTTCGGCGACGCCGGTCGCACCGTCGTCATCGAGGAGGGCCTGACCGGGCCAGAGCTGTCGATACTGGCTGTGTGTGACGGGGCCACAGCCGTGGCCCTGGCTCCCGCCCAGGACCACAAGCGCTTGGGCGACGGCGACACCGGTCCCAACACCGGGGGGATGGGCGCCTACTCACCGGTCGCCTGCGCCCCCCCCGAGCTGGTCGACGCCGTGGTGGAGGTCGCGGTCGTGCCCACCCTGGCCGCGCTGCGGCGGCGGGGCATCGACTACCGGGGCGTGCTCTACGCCGGGCTCATGCTCACGCCCGAGGGACCCAAGGTCCTCGAGTTCAACGTGCGCTTCGGCGATCCCGAGGCCCAGGTGGTCCTTCCCCGGCTGGCGGTCGACTGCGACCTCGGGGCCCTGCTGGCCGAAGCGGCCGACGGGCGCCTGCGCAGCCAGCCGGTGTTCTGCCCCCAGGCTGCGGTCACCGTGGTCTGCGCGACCGAGGGTTACCCCACCTCGCCCCGGACCGGTGAGCGGATCGAGGGCCTGGAGTCCTCGGCGGCCGTGGAGGGGGTCACGGTCTACTGCGCCGGGGTGGCCGCTGATGGCGCCGGCGGCCTGGTGACCGCCGGCGGGCGCGTCCTCGACGTCACCGCCGTCGCCCCCACCCTGGCCGAGGCCCGCGATCGGGCCTACCTGGCCGTCTCCCGCCTATCGTGGCCCGGGATGCAGTACCGCACCGACATCGCTGCCGCCCCCCTCCCTTCACCGTCCTTGTCGCGAAACGGGGAGGGGATCGGGTGAAAGTGGCCGTCCTGATGGGCTCGGCCAGCGACACGGCCAAGATGGCGCCGGCGGTGGAGACCCTGCAGCGCTTCGGCATCGAGGTCGACGAGCGGGTGCTGTCGGCCCACCGCAACCCCGACGCCGTGGCCGAGCTGGCCCGGGGGGCACGCCAAGCCGGCTACGTGGCCTTCATCTGCGGCGCGGGCATGGCTGCCCACCTGGCCGGCGTCGTGGCCGCCCACACCACCCTTC
>JALYGL010000129.1 GCA_030777125.1 Actinomycetota bacterium | reverse complement strand
GCCGGCGACGCCGCCCTGCTGGCCGAGCCCACCGGGGCGGCGGTGGAGGCGGGCTGCCAGGGCACCATGCGGGCCGTCGTCACCATGACCGGCGAGCGGGCCCACTCGGCCCGGCCGTGGCTCGGGCGCAACGCCATCCACCGGTTGGCCCCGGCGCTGGCCGCGGTGGCCGCCTACGAGGAGCGCCGGGTCGACCTCGACGGCTGCCAGTTCCGGGAGGCGCTGCAGGCGGTGTGGGTGGAGGGCGGCGTGGCCAGCAACGTGGTGCCGGACCGGGCCTCGGTCACCCTCAACCACCGCTTCGCCCCCGACCGCACGCCGGCCGACGCCGAGGCCCATGTGCGCCAGGTGGTCGGCCCTGTGGACGACTTCGAGGTGGTCGACGTCGCCCCCGGCGCCCGGCCCGCTCTGGCCCATCCCCTGCTCCAGGCCCTGCTGGCGGCCACCGGGCAGGCGCCCCGGGCCAAGCTGGGCTGGACCGACGTGGCCCGGTTCGCGGCCCGCGGCATCCCCGCCACCAACTTCGGTCCCGGTGACCCGGCCGTGGCCCACAGCGCCGGCGAGCGGGTGAGCCGGTCCGACCTGGAGATCGTCTACCGGGTGCTGAGGGCCCTGCTCGAAGCGGGGTGAGCTCACCACGCTGCGTGAAATGCGGCACCATACAGGTGTGGGCCGACGGGTGGCGGTGGCGGCGATGGTGGTGGGGCTGCTGGTCGCCGGCTCCTGGTCGCCGGTCGCCGGGACGGCGCCGGGCGACGACCCCTTCTTCGACCGGCAGTGGGCCCTCCAGCAGATCGGGGCGCCGGCGGCCTGGTCCGCGGCCCGCGGCGCCGGCGTCACCATCGGCGTGGTCGACACGGGCGTCGACCTGAGCCACCCCGACCTGGCCGGCAAGATCGCGGCCTCGGCCGACTGCGTGGGCCGCCCGTGCGCGGCCGGCGGCGGCCAGGACGTGAACGGTCACGGCACCATGGTGAGCGGCATCGCCGCCGCGGCCACGGGCAACGGCCGGGGCGTCGCCGGCGTGGCCCCCGACGCCAACCTGGTGGTGGCCAAGGTGCTGGCCGACAACGGCGAGGGCCGGGTCGAGGACATCAACGCCGGGATCCGGTGGGTCGTCGACCGGGGCGCCAAGGTGGTCAACCTGAGCCTCGGCGACCCGCACTTCCTGGTGACCAGCCTCCTCGGTACGCCGCTGCGGACCGGAATCGAGTACGCGTGGAGCCGGGGCGCGGTACCGGTGCTGGCCTCAGGGAACTACAACACCGGCGTGGCCGAGCTGGGCAGCCAGAACTACGGCGCGCTCAACGCCATCGTGGTCGGCGCCACCGACCGCAGTGGAGGGGTCGCTCCCTACTCCAGTGCCATCGGGAACGCCAAGTGGGGCGCGGTGGCCCCGGGCGGGTCGGGCGCAGCCGGGGCCGACAACAACATCATCTCGACCTACCTCGGCGGGGAGTACGCGGCGTCGGCCGGCACCTCGATGGCCGCCCCGCACGTGTCCGGCGCTCTGGCCGTGCTCCTGTCCCAGGGGCTGTCGCCGACGGCCGCGGTGCAGCGGCTGCTGGCGACGCTCGACCGGGTCTCGTGCGGCCGGGGGTGCCAGGGGCGGCTGAACCTGGCCGCCGCCGCCGGATCGGGCCAGGCGCCGGCCTCGCCGGTGGAGACGACGGCGCCGCCGGCGACCCGTTCTCGGCCCACGACGACCACGTCGACGTCGACGACAGAGCCTCCGTCGACGTCGACGACGCCTCCCACGTCGGCTGCACCGCCGACGGTGTTGCCGGACCCGAGTGAGCTGGCCGCCGGACGGACCCGGTCGCTCGGCGGACCGGGCGGAGGTGGGCGCAATCCCGTCCCCGTCGCCACCGCGGCCGTCCTGCTGGTGGCCGTGGGGGCCGCCCTGGCCACCGTGGTGGTCAGGCTGCGGTTCACAGCCTCCGGAGGATCGTGACCACCTTCCCGTAGACCTGGACCTCGGCCGGGTCGAACTCGAGTGGCTGCATGCCGGAGTTGGCCGGCACCAGCACGACCTTGTTCCCCTTGCGGGTGTACGTCTTCACCGTGGCCTCCTCGCCGGGGATGCCGGCGACCACGATCTCGCCCTTGCGGGGCTCGGCCTGCTGGCGCACGACTGCGTAGTCGCCGTCGAGGATGCCGGCCTCGATCATGGAATCGCCGCGCACCCGTAGCATGAACAGCTGCCCGTCGCCGGTGAAGTCAGCGGGCAGGGGAAGCAGCTCCTCGACGTTCTCCTGGGCCAGCACGTCGGTGCCGGCGGCCACGTCGCCCACCAGTGGGACGTGGCGGGCGGGCCGTCGCTCGACCGCCGCGCCCGACTCGGGGTCGTACCGGACCTCGATGGCCCGGGGCTTGGTGGGGTCGCGGCGGAGGTAGCCCAGGCGCTGGAGGGTGCCCAGATGGGCGTGCACCGTGGAGGTGGAGGTGAGGCCCACCGCCTCACCGATCTCCCGCACCGACGGCGGGTAGCCGCGGGTGCGGGCCTGCGACTCGATGAACTCGAGGATCCCCCGCTGGCGCTCGGTCAAGGCCGGCTCGGTCATCGGATCTCCTTCCGAACTCGCGTTCGGTCAGACCGTAGCAGCGGTGGCCGCAGAAGGCAAACATCCGTTCGATGCGGCCTTGACGGCGAACGCCTGTTCTGGTCTACTGACCGGAACCAAACACCCGTTCGCCTGCCGGCCACAGCGGAGGAGCTCCATGGTTGCCGTCGTCCAGTCCCGCCCCAGCCTGGCGCAGTGTCCCCGTCCGGCGCCGTCCCCGGCGACGCGGCGCCGCAGGGCGGCGCCCAGCGAGCTCACCTACCGCCGTCGTCGGACCGCGGCCGCGGGCATCGTCGTCGCCCTGGTGATGGCCGTGCAGGGCCTGCTGGCCGTGGTCGGGGGAGCGGGGGCGCCGGAGCGGTCGGCCGCGCCGGTGGCACCGGACCGGTTCTCCACCTACGTCGTCCAGCCCGGCGACACCCTCTGGACCATCGCCCGGGGCATCGACCCCGACGGCGACCCCCGGCCCCTGGTCGATCGGCTGGTGGCCGAGCGCGGCACCGCCGTGCTCCACGTGGGGGAGCGCATCGCGCTCCCGGAAAGGAGGTGAGGAGCCGGGACCGGGCGAGCCGCCGGAGGCCGAGCTCCGGTCTCCGGCGGCGGGCCTGAGCACACCGACGACGGGTACCGTCGGAGGCCATGCGGTGCCCGATGTGCGCGAGGCTCGACGACAAGGTGGTCGATTCGCGGCTGGCCGACGACGGCGGCGCCATCCGCCGCCGCCGGGAGTGCCTGGGGTGCGGGCGGCGGTTCACCACCTTCGAGCGGATCGAGGAGTCGGTGCTGGTTGTGGTCAAGCGCACCGGCGCCCGTCAGCCGTTCCACCGGTCCAAGATCGTTGCCGGCATGCGGTCGGCGGCCAAGAACCGTCCGCTCGACCCCGAGCAGCTCGAGGCGGTGGCGGCCCAGATCGAGGAATCCGTGCGGATGGAGGGGCCGGAGGTCACCAGCGCCCGCATCGGCGCCCTCGTCCTGGCCCGTCTCCGGGCGCTCGACGAGGTGGCCTACGTGCGCTTCGCCAGCGTGTACAAGGGGTTCGCGGCGCCGGGCGACTTCGAGCGCGAGATCGGCCTGCTGTCGGAGGGGGAGCCGGACGCCTTCGGGTGACCGACATCCACAGGTCCCGGTACTAGCGGTCCACAGGCCCGTCGGGCAATCATTGACACGGCGGAGTTACGGTAGTGTAATTACGCCCCATCTCGTGGCTCGCCTCTGCGACACCACCACATGTTGTGGTGAACGTCGGTGGCGCCCCACCGGCGACCGAGCACTACCGACCGAGCGACCGCAGGACCAGCACCCAGGAGGCACCCGTATGGCCATGGCACCGGAACTGACCGGGATCGGCATCCGTCGCCACTTCACCACCGAGGGCGTCCACCCCTACGACGAGGTGGTCTGGGAGCGGCGCGACGCCCGCATCACCAACTTCCGCGACGGCTCGGTGGCCTTCGAGCAGTGCGGGGTCGAGTTCCCGGTCTTCTGGTCCCAGAACGCCACCAACATCGTGGTGCAGAAGTACTTCCGGGGCCCGCTGGGCTCCCCCGAGCGCGAGTCGTCGCTCCGCCAGGTGATCGACCGGGTGGTCTCCACCATCGGCGCGTGGG
>JALYGL010000128.1 GCA_030777125.1 Actinomycetota bacterium | reverse complement strand
GAGAACGGGTGGTACCGCCCCAACGTCGTCTACTGGCCCGACGTCAGCGAGCAGATGAACGCCGCCGTCCGCAGGATCCTCGAGGGCGGCGAGAACCCGAGAACGGTGCTCAACGAGCTCCACGGCCGGATCGAGGCGGCCGCCCGCCAGAAGGGGGCGCAGTACCCCACGACCTGACCGGATTCGGCGCGGATCGGGCGCCGCTCAGGCGCCCGATCTGGTCGGCCGGTCAACGAAGCCGGGCGCCCAGGGTGTCCTTCCACACCGGCTCATAGCCGGCGGACCGCAGCATGGCCGCCACCTCGGCGGGTGGCCGGGTGTCGCTCACCTCGAACTGGGGCTCGGCGTCGCTCGGCGCGGCATAGCCGCCGGGCTCGGTGTGCGATCCGGCCGACATCGCCGTCACCCCCAGCCGGAACACCCCGTCGCGGAACGCGGGCGCCTCGCGCGTCGACAGCGAGATGCCCACGTCCGGCAGGCACAGACGGAGGGCGCAGAGAGCCTGGACGTACTCCGCGTCGGTGACGGCCCGGGCCGGTGCGAACCCACCCGCCGCCGGCCGCAGGCGGGGCAGGGACACGGCCACCTCGCACCGCCACCACCGCCGCAGCAGGGCCCGGGCGTGGACGGCGACGGCGACGACCTCGGCCCGCCAGTCGGGGTGCAGCCCGAGTAGGGCGCCGATGCCCAGGGTGCGCATGCCCGCCTCCGCCCCGCGGTCGGGGGCGGCCAGGCGCCAGTCGTAGTTCCGCTTCTTGCCCTTGAGGTGCGACGCCGCGTACGTCCCGCGGTCGTAGGTCTCCTGGTACAGGACCAGGCCCTCACAGCCGACGTCGACCAGTCGCCGGTAGGTGGCGGTGTCCCAGGCCTGCACCTCGACCGAGATCGACGGCACGACCGGCGCCAGGGCGCGTACGCACTCCACCAGGTAGTCCTTCGAGACGATGCGGGCGTGCTCACCTGAGACGAGGAGCAGGTGGCGGAAGCCGCGGTCGACCAGAGCCCGCGCCTCGCCCAGGGCCTCGTCGGCCGACAGGGTGCGGCGGGCGATCCGGTTGCCGGCGGAGAACCCGCAGTACGTGCAGGACGACACGCACTCGTTGGACAGGTACAGCGGGGCGAACAGGCGCACCACCCGGCCGAAGCGGCGCACCGACGCCTGGTGGGCCAGTGCGGCCACCTCCTCCAGCCGGCCGGCGGCGGCGGGCGACAGCAGCGCGGCCAGGTCGGTCGGTGACCGGCGGGTGGCCCGCAGGGCCCGGTCGACGTCCGCCGCCGTCGCCGCCTCGGCGACGCCAGCAAGAGCCGCCAGGTCGGTGCCCAGCACGTCTGCCGCGGCCGACTCCGAAGGGACGCCCTCGGGGCGCGACTCGAGCTCGACGGCGACGGCCGGGCTCACGTGAGGAAGCCGGTGAGGGGCGACGACGCCGACGCCTGGCGTCCGGCGGCGGGGAGGCCGGCCAGGAAGGCCCGGCGTCCGGCCTCCACCCCCAGGCGGAAGGCGGCGGCCATCGCCGCCGGGTCGCCGGCGGTCCCGATGGCGGTGTTCACCAGCACCGCGTCGGCGCCCATCTCCATGGCCTCGGCCGCCTGGGACGGCGCGCCGATGCCGGCGTCGACCACGACCGGCACGAGCGACTGCTCGACGATGATCTCCAGCGCCCCCTTCGTCCGCAGTCCCTGGTTCGACCCGATCCACGATCCCAGGGGCATGACGGTGGCGCACCCGACCTCCTCCAGCCGCTTGCACAGCACCGGGTCGGCGTTGACGTAGGGCAGAACGGTGAACCCGTCGGCGCACAGGACCTCGGCCGCCCGCAGTGTCTCCACCGGGTCCGGCAGGAGGTACCGGGGCTCGGGCGTGATCTCCAGCTTGATCCAGGTGGGGAGGCCGGCGGCCCTGGCCATCCGAGCCAGACGCACGGCCTCCTCGGCGTCGTCGGCACCGCTGGTGTTGGTCAGGAGCAGGACCTGCTCGGGGTCGATGGCGTCGAGGATGTCCTCAGCCGCGGAGGGGTCGACCCTCCGCAGGGCGACGGTGACCATCTCCGTGCCCGACGCGACGATGGCATCGGCCAGGGCGGCGTTGGACGGGAACTTGCCCGTCCCCAGGAACAGGCGTGACCCGAACTCCCGGCCGGCGATGACCAGCGGATCTCCCATGGACGCTCCCTCTGACCCGCATTACCGGGTCGGTCGTCGGAAGGGTCGCAAGCCGTTCGTGCTCGCCTCTCAGCCCGGCGCTCCGAGCTCCCCTGCGTTCCCATAGGTTACCTGCGTGCGGTTCTGGACGGTCACCGAGGCGAGGGCGTACCTCCCCCGTCTGCGCCAGCTCGTGGCCACCATCCGCCAGGCAGCGCGAGCCCACACGGGCAAGGTCCCGTCGACGAACGGCGAACGGTCGCCCATGATCGACGCCCAGGAGGCCTTCGAGGAGCTGCAGGCGGGCGACATCATCCTGCGCGACGCCGACTCAGGCCTCATCGACTTCCATGCGCTGGGCGCCGACGGGGTCGTCTACTACCTGTGCTGGCGGCTCGACGACGACGACCTGTCGTGGTGGCACCTGCCCGAGGAGGGATTCCGGGGACGAAAGCCCCTTCCCCGGGACCCGGCGTGAGCACCCGCAAGCTGATCGTGCTGGCCCTGCTGGCCGGCCTGGCCATCCTCGTCGCCTTCACCGTGCAGATCACCATGGCCACCAGGTAGGCCGGCGGCCTCAGGCTGGACGGGGATCGGCCGGTAGGCTGACTTTCATGGCCGAGCAGTTCGACGTCGTGGTGGTCGGGGGCGGACCCGGCGGGTACGCGGCGGCCCTCTACGGGGCCGGCGCCGGCCTCTCCGTGGCCGTGGTCGAGCGCGACCGCGTGGGCGGCACCTGCCTGCACCGCGGGTGCATCCCCGCCAAGCAGTTCCTGGAGACGGCCAGCGTCTTCCGCACCGTGGCCGGGGCCAAGGAGTTCGGGGTGCAGGCCGACCAGCCCACCCTCGACTTCGCCGCCAGCCAGGCCCGCAAGCAGAAGGTGGTCGACGGCCTCTGGAAGGGCCTGCGCAGCCTCATGAAGAGCCGCAAGATCACGGTCGTCGAGGGCACGGGAACGCTGCGGGCCAACCACACGGTGCGGGTCGACGACGGCACCGAGCTGAAGGGACGCTCGGTCATCCTGGCCACCGGGTCCGTGCCCCGGACCCTGCCCGGCTTCAAGGTCGACGGCCGGGTGGTGATGACCTCCGACGAGGTCCTGGCCCTCGACAAGCTGCCGGCGTCGGCCGTCGTCGTCGGCGGCGGCGCCATCGGCTGCGAGTTCGCCTCCATGATGAGCGACCTGGGCACCCAGGTGACGGTGCTCGAGGCCCTGCCCAAGCTCCTTCCCGGCTGCGACGCCGACGTGGTCGACGTGATGCTGCGCTCGTTCGAGCGGCGGGGCATCACCGTGCGCACCGGTGTGGCGGTCGAGGGCCACGAGCCGGCCAACGGGCAGACCACCGTCCGCTTCGGCGACGGCGAGACGGTCGTCACCGACGCCGTGGTGCTGTCGGTCGGCCGCCG
>JALYGL010000127.1 GCA_030777125.1 Actinomycetota bacterium | reverse complement strand
GTCGACGGCGTGGCCAGGGCCGCGGCCGCGGTGGTACGCGCCCTCTGCTGCTGCTCCTCGGCAGCGCGCGCGGCACGGGCCTGCTCGGCCACCCGCCCGAGCCGGTCGACCTCCCTGATGGCCTCGGAGCGCCGCCGGCGAAGGTCCTCGAAGGCACCCGCCCGAGACTTCTCCTGCCGCTCCAAGGCCCGCTGTTCGCCCTGCAGGTCGGCCAGATCGGCGCGGTACCGCTGGATCGAGTCGGTGGTACCGCCGGCGAGGAAGTGGCTGAACTGCTGGGCCCGCACGATCTGGTTGGCATCCGCCATGCGCAACAGCCGCGACACGGTGCCCGTCCCCTCCATGTACAGGTAGACGGCCAGCTGGCGGACCTGCTCCCGAGCCAGCGCCACCCGGCCGTCGATGTCCTTCACCCGCTCCTGGAGGCGCGTGACCGAGTCCTCGGCCCGGGCCAGGTCCTCCTCCGCTCGGGACAACTCCTCCGCCACGCGGTCGGCCCGTCGTTGCGCCGTCGCCACCTCGTCCTCCGGCGACGCTGCCGCCGGAGGCAGGGGTAGCAACGCCACCGCGGCGACGACGGCGACGACGAGGCGCGTGACGCGAGTGGCCGGGCTCCGCATCATGGCCCAACGACTGTAGGCCGCGGTCACCGGCGTTGTGGCGGTACGAGGATCGGCGCCCTGGGTACGGGCATGGCATGAACGCAACCGTGCTGTGGGTCATCGCCGTGATACTGGCCGTCATCGGGATCGTCCAGCTGCTCCAGGGTCAGATCATCTTCGGGATCATCCTCCTGGTGGCTGCAGCTGCGGTGGGCCCCGGGGGGTGGTCGGTCTTCCGCTCCAGGGCCTGACCCGTCCGGCTCAGGCGGGGGCGTTTACCGCCTCGCCGGCAGTGGGCATGTACGCGCCGACATGCAGCTCAAGCCCCTTTCCGAACAGGTCGTCGTCGTCTTCGGAGCCTCCAGTGGCATCGGTCGGGTGACCGCCATCGAGGCGGTGGCGCGGGGGGCCAGCGTCGTGGCCGCGGCCAGGGGCGCCGAGGCCCTGGGCACCCTGGCCCGCGACGTGGTGGACCCGGGCCGCGTCGAGGTCGTCGTGGCGGACGCGGCGGAGCCTCAGCAGGTGGCGGCTGTGGCCGCCCGGGCGGTGGAGCGGTTCGGTGCGATCGACACCTGGGCGCACGTGTCCGGCGTGGGGGAGTTCGCCCGGTTCGAGGACCACACCCCCGAGGAGTTCCGTCGCATCGTCGAGGTCGACCTGCTGGGTCCCGTCTACGGGGCGATGGCCGCACTGCCGCACCTGCGCCGAGCGGGCCGGGGCGCCTACGTGGTCGTGTCGTCGGAGGTCGCCCGCCGGTCGCTCCCCCTGGCCTCGGCGTACTGCGCGGCCAAGCATGGGGTCCACGGGTTCCTGGAGTCTCTCCGCGTCGAGCTCCGCCACGAGAAGGCGCCGATCTCGGTCACCGAGGTGCTGCCGGGCACCATCGCCACGCCCTTCTTCGAGCACGCCCGCACCCGCCTGGGGGTCCGGCCGTCGGGCCCGCCGCCGGTCTACCCCCCGGAGCGCGTGGCCGAGGCCATCCTGCGGGCGGCCGAGCAGCCGCGGCGGGATGCGGTGGTGGGCGGTGCGGCCCAGCTGCAGTTGGCCCTGCAGCGGCTGTCGCCGCGCCTGATGGACGTCCTCGCCCGGGCCGCCATCCCGTTCGAGCGCTCCAAGGACCCGAAGTCGCCCGCCGACGTCGACGCCCTGGACCGGCCGGTCGAGGGCGACGACCGTCAGCGCGGAGTCGTCACCACCCTGCACCGGTAACCGGCACCAGCCTGCCGTCGGGCGGGGAGAGCGGTGGTCGCGGCGGCGAACGTCAGCCGCCGGCCGGCACCTTGCGAAGCCAACCGCGCGGTTGCTGCAGCATCTCGCCCTCCAACTCCATGGGCGGCATGCCGTCGACGTCGACCACGAGGGCGAAGCGGTGGCGCTGCTCCGGGCCGCGCGTCAGGCGGTTCCGGCAGGTGGCGGTCACGAGCGTCACGCCGGTGGCGCCGGGCCGCAGGGGGAGCGTGG
>JALYGL010000126.1 GCA_030777125.1 Actinomycetota bacterium | reverse complement strand
GAGACGGCCACCGGGAAGTGACGGAACTGGTGACCGAAGCGCTCGACCGTCTCGGCGCCGCCGACAGGGAACCCGGACGTCATGGCTACGAGCTCTCCTTCACTTGCCTGCTCTTCTCTATTTGGAGGTCTGGGGGACCATGCGGACGACCTTCCACTCCCCCGCCTCGTCGGCCAGCTCCACCGACGCGGCCGGCAGGTAGCCGCCCATCGGCGGGGGGATGGGCGTGTTGACCACGACGCGGTTCCGGCCCGGCTCCTGGGGCGCAGGATCGAGCTCGAACGCCAGCGTGTCGAGGTCGTTGCCGGACAGGTCGGTGCGCAACCCGTTCACCAGGTCGGCCAGGAACTCGTCACGCTCGGCGTCGGAGGCGGTGCCGTCGCGAAGGCGGGCGGACAGCCCCTCGTCCATCCCCCGTTTGGACGCCACCTTGAGCACGGCGGTGCGGGCCTCGATGCCGAAGGAGTCCCAGACCTTCTTGTGGTCCCCCCAGATGACGGCCTCGATGAACTGCCGGGCCACCTCCACCGGGTCGGACTCCCCGCTCGGGCCCTGCGTCCCGCTCAGAGGGCCGCTCGGGCCCTGGTCGGCGCCGGGCGACGCCTCGGCGCTGCCGTTGGTGGCCGCCACTCCGTTGCCGTCGCTCATGGACGCTCCCATCCGATCGAGTAGAGGTAGTCGCGGACGTGGATCCGCTGGACCCCGCCCAGCCCCCCGATGGCCTGGTCGAGGGCCTGGTCGGCCTCGGCCCGAACCTCCTCGTCGTCGATGCTGCGGTGGGCCTGGAAGATGGCCTGCAGCGCGAGGGCGTGGATCTCCTTGGGCTGCTCCATGACCACCAGCAGCTCGGTCTCGAGCACCGGGTAGGCCTGTTCATGGCCCAGCTTGGCCACGGCCAGCGCCAGCTCGGCCAGCACGGTGAGAAGTTGGGTCTCGGGAAGGACGAGATAGCGCAGCAACCGCTCCTTCACCAACGCCTCTCGCTCGTCGTCGCTCACCGCCGCGACCAGTGCGGCGAAGTGCTCGGTGCGGGTCAGTCCCGGGGCCACCTCCGACAGCTGCTTCTCCACCCGCTCGAGGCTGGCGTACACCTGGCGCCAGGCGTCGGCCTGGAGACGGGGGTCGAGAACGGCCACGCTGTCCTCGAACGCGGCCAGGGCCCGGCGCAGGTTGGGGGTGCCCTCCAGACCGGCGTAGGCCAGGCCCAGGTTGTGCTTGGTCAGGGCGTGCTGGAAGGGGAACTCGCTGCGGGTGAAGACCCGGAGCGCCTCGTCGAACGCCCGCACCGCCTCGGTGTAGAAGCTCCGGCGGTCGTCGGGCCGAGCCGTCGCCAGGGCGCTGCAGGTGACGCCCACGCTGTGCTCGATCATGGCGTGGTGGAGGGGCGCCTCCTCCATGTCGAGGGAGGAACGGGCCTCCTCCAGATCGGCCAGGGCCAGCTCCAGGCCCTCGTCGGTACCCATCGAGCTGTGGGCCTGGCTGCGGTTGTGGAGGGCGGCCAGTTGCCCCCGGCGGCCCTCGGCCTCGGTGGTGTCGAAGAGCTCGACGGCCTTGTCGAACGCCTCCACGGCGGCCGCCGCGTCGCCCATCTCGGTGCGGGCCAGGCCCAGGTTGTTGTAGACCGCGGCCCGCTCGTTGTCGGTGCCTTCGGCCTCGAGGAGGCCGGCCGCCTTGTCCCAGAGCTCGGCCGCCTTCTGGCGGTTCCCCATGCTGCGGTGGGCGGCGCCGGCGGCGTTGAGCACTCGGGCATGGTGGACAGGGTCGAAGCGGGGATCGAAGATCCCGGCGGCCACGTCGTAGAACGCGAGGGCCTTGCGCAGCCCTTCGGTGGGGTTGGCGCCTGCCGTCTCGGCGTGGGCCAACCCCAGCCGGTACGCGATGGTCGCGTGCTCGTAGGGCCGCGACACCTTCGGGGTGGCGGCCAGCTGCTTGGTCAGGGCGTCGATCACGCCCTGGCGGTCGTCGGCCATCTACGTTGCAGTCTCCCCGTTGTGGTGAGCGACCGTGCAATTCGGTCCGTGGACGTGCGGCCCGTGGTTCCCGCTCGGGCCCTCGGGCCCGGCCGGCCCCCACGCGGTCCTGAGCGCGGCCGCCTCGCCGCCGTTCCCGGCGAGCAGCTCGCCGACGTGCCGCAGGACCTCGTTCACCGCCACCCCCACCGCCGCCGTCACCGGTTCGGACATCCCCGTCCCGACGGAGTCGGGGTCGACGGGCTGGCATCCAACCATGAGTCGTTTGGGAGGCAGCACGCCCAGGGCCTTGGCCAACATCATGGCCCGCCCGGGGGTGGCCAGGTGCATGTCGGCCAGGAGGTCGTGCTTCTCGGCCCACGTGAGCTCGTTGACGTCGACGACGTCGGGGTCGATCAAAAAGACGTTGCCCGGAGTGCGCCCCAGGTCGACGGCGTCGACCACCACCAGGGCGTCGTAGCCGTCCTGCAGCTCCTGGACCAGGGCGATCCCGCCGATGCCCGTCTCCACGACCGTTACCTCGTCGGGCAGATCGAGGGCTGCCAACCGCTTGGCCACCTCGACGCCGAAGGCGTCGTCGGCCCGCAGGACGTTTCCCACCCCGGCGACGAGGATCCTCATGCTCGGCCGGGAGAACCGGGTGCCGGGCGCCTCACCGGAGCGCACCGGTGACCGTCTCGGCCACCCGCAGCGCGTACCCCTTGACGACGTACCAGGTGAGGTACTCCTCCAGCTCCGCCCACGCCGTCTGGTCGACGTCGTCCTTCCAGTTGTCCAGGCGGCGGCTGACCTCGGAGGCGATGATGCGGTCGAGAGCGTCGATCACCCGGTCGTCGTCGCTCAGGAGGTGCTTGGCCGCGTCCTCGGAACGCAGGTCGGCGGCGATCTCGGCTGACGCCTCGTCGAGCTGCTCGAGCTCGGGCTGCCTCTCCTCTGTCGGAGTGAGGTCGAGCCCGGCCTCGGTCTCCTCGACCCGTCGGAGGCAGTAGCCGCTCAACAACGCCGCGCCTGCCCACATCCCGATCTCGGCCATGGGCTGCGAGGACCGCTGCTCCTCGACGGCCTGGTCGATGTACCGCTTGGCCAGCGGGGTCAGCGGATGGGCCTGGGCCAGCGCCCGGGCGCGGTAGGAGAGCTCCTCCGCCTCGAGCCTGCTCACCCGTCGGCCGGCTTCTTCTTGCCGATCTGCAGCAGGACGGGCTCGGGCTCCGGTGCGGTCGCCGCCGCGGCCTCGCCTTCGGGGTCGGCCACCTCCAGACGGCGGAAGTTGGGCCAGTGCCGGCGCAAGGCCTCCTCCAGGCCGCCGGTGAGGGTGGCGGAGGAGCTCGGGCACCCGTCGCACGAGCCCAGCATGCGGACCGTGACCACGCCGTCCTTGATGCTCTCGACCGTGATCATGCCCCCGTCGGACTCGACGAAGGGCCGGATCTCCTCCAGGGCGGCATCAACGGCCTCGACCGCGGCCTGCATCTCGCGGTCGTCGACCGGCTCGCCCAGGTCGTAGGCGGCCAGGAACTCCCCCGTGACCTCGTCCTGGGACACCGCATCGAGGAAGATCTCGCCTCGCCAGGCCCGGATCATCTCCACCAGCCGGCCCAGGCCCTCGCGGTGGAACGCGTCGACCAGGTCCATCATCTCGCTGACGCTGTCCACGACCTTCGGGTCGGGGCACTGCATCAGGTGGTCGTAGATCTCGGCCACCCTCGGCATGATCTCGAAGTAGCCCAGCTCTTCGATGTCGGTTGTGCTCATGTGCTCGTCTCCACGCTCTCGGTCGGCCCGAGACCGACCTCCTCCCGGACCATGGCCAGCACGGTCTCGACCACCGACTCGACATCGTCGGAGAATCCGAGGCCGAAGGCACGGTCACCCGGCTCGACCTCTATGACAACCGTATCGGGGGGGAATCCCTTCCAGTACCGGACGACGGCCAGGGTGTGGTCGAGGTCGATGATCCCGCCCACCGCCTCCCCCAGGCGCTCGGCCACCTCGTCGTCGGAGGGCGGCGTCAGGTCGAGTTGGTAGCGGCGGATGGTGCCGGGCGGGTCGACGTCGCGGGGCATGGCGCCGACCAGGACCACCTTGGCCGGCTTGAGCTCCTGGAGGGTGTGCAGCACGCGGTGGGCGGCATAGGAGAGATCGTCGAGCACGACGTCGTCGGGCCAGTCGAGGTGCTCGATGCGACGCAGGAACTGCGTGCCGAAGTCGAGGTCGCGCAGCCAGGGCAGGCCGATCCCGCCCACCAGTACCCGGGTCGGCTTGGAGCCGGGCAGCCCGGCCAGCGGATGCTGTTCCTCGAGTCCCTCGGCCGGCTGATCAAGCATGGGATGACGGCGCGGGCACCCCGGGTCGGGG
>JALYGL010000125.1 GCA_030777125.1 Actinomycetota bacterium | reverse complement strand
GCCGCGCCGCTCATGTGGGACGAGTACCGGCGCAACCGCACGACCGGCAGCTTCATCCTGGTCGACGAGGCGACGAACGCGACGACGGCTGGCGGGATGATCCTGGGGGCCCACGGAGCCCACTGAGGCCCGCTGGCTCGCTCAGCGGGCGGCGGTGAGCCGTTGTCACGCGGGTGTGACGGCGCGGTGACAGCCGATGCCCGAGGGTGCCACAACGACAGGAGTCCTGTGATCACGACAGCGTTCGCTTCCGCATCCTCTGGCGCCATCCACCCTGAGACGGCGCCACCCGAGTCATCCGCCCGGTCGAGGGTGACGGTGCGGCCGATGGTGCATGGCCGGTCGGTCCTGATCGGCAACGCAACCGATCGACCCGAGAGCCTCCCCATGAACAGCACGGAAGAGGGCTAGACCGAATGAGCTCTGCTGGGGTCACATTTGTGTTCGTCATGGGCGGGTGCGGCGGCGCCCTCTTCATCATGGGACGATGGCACGGCCGTCGGGCTCAGCTGCTGCCGCTCCCGTACCTGCTGCTCATGGTCGCCATGGCGTGCGGCCCAGTCCTTCTCGCCGGGCTGTCAGCCATCCCTTGGGTGCTGCCGCTCGCCACCTACATGGTCGGCCAGTGGGCAGGAGTGCAAGCCAGCGCCTTGCGCGTCCGCCGGCGCCGGGCCGAGCGCAAACTCATGCTGGGCGAACTGCGAGCCGGACACGTCCAATTCCACTTCCAGCCCATTGTCAACCAGTTCGAAGGCGCGGTCGCGGGCTGCGAGGCACTGGCTCGGTGGCAAAAGGTGGGCGGGATCGAGGGGCCAGGTCCGTGGCTGGACGTTATCGAGGCCGACCCCGCCTTGGCCGAGCTGTTCAACGAGCAGCTGTGTACGAGCGCCTGCCACTTCGCCAACCAATGGCCGCAGGTCTGGGTCAGCCTCAACACCAAGCCCGAGCGGATGGCAGAGGCCGGGTGGGCACAGGCGACCCTGGACCGGATCGTGGACCACGGCGCCGACCCGGAGCAGTTCACCTATGAGGTACTGGAGGGCACACTCCTTCGTGACGAGCCCGCGGTGTATGAGAACCTCCGGGTCCTGCGGGCGGCCGGCTGCCACGTTGCGCTCGACGACTTCGGCGATGGGCTGGCCAACGTCATCCGGTTCATGTCGTTTGCGAGCTACGTCGACACCATCAAGTCGACCAAAAGCTCATCCAGAATCCTGATCGGCGAGGGGCCAGCTGCCTCATCCGCCTGGCCCAGGACTACTCGATGACGGTTGTGGCCGAGGGGGTGGAGACTTCCGACCAGCTCGCCTGGCTGCGCTCGGCGGGCGTGTCCCAAGTCCAGGGTTGGGTGTATTCCCAAGCCGTGCCGCCTGGTGAGGCCGGCCAGGTGATCCGGCGTTTTGAAGGCGAGCGAGGGATAGACGCCCCGGAATCGAATGGCCGCCATTCTGACTTGACGGTGTCGGAGGCCCTGGCATCGGTCGTAAGACCGGCGTCGAAGCGCGGTGGAGACGACTGGCCAGTCCGCACCATGAGGTGAAGCCTCGAGCGTTCGTTGCCCTCCTCAGGCACGACCGGTGGGCGGTGCCACACCCGGCCGCCACCCATACCGCACGCCCCGGGATGCGTTTCGCGGGGTCGGGCCGTACTCGCCTCCCTGGACCCGTCCGGGGGATGGCCGACTTGACTAATCACATCTGCCATCAGAGTCGAGCGCCTCGGGCAGGGTGACTGGCTTCGACCACCAGGAAGAGCCCACCGTCCGAACTCCACACGGCGCCATCCTCGGGTGATCTACGACCCCCACTTCAGCGCTCAGTGAATTTGAGCACCTCCAGGATGGGGCCGGCCAGCTCCGGCCGGCAGACGACCAGGTCGGGCAGCGAGGGATCGGCCCGGTTGTAGACCGGCGCCGACCCGTCGATCCGGCAGACGTGCAGCCCCGCGGCCACCGCCACCGCCGCGGGGGCGGCGGAGTCCCACTCGTACTGCCCGCCGGCGTGGACGTAGGCGTCGGCGTGGCCGCGGACCACGGCCATGGCCTTGGCCCCGGCCGAGCCGAGGGGCACGACCTCGGCACCCAACGCCTCCGCCAAAGGGGCCACGAACGCCGGGGGACGGCTGCGGCTGACCACGATGCGGGGCCGAGCTCCGTCGGCCGGCGGGGGGACCGTGGGGGAAGGGTCGGTGGCGAGGGTGAGGCCCTGGGCGGGGAGGGCGACGGCGCCCGCCGCCAGCTCACCTCCCGCCCACAGGGCGACGTGGACGGCCCAGTCGTCGCGGGGCGGGTCGCCGAACTCACGGGTGCCGTCGAGGGGGTCGACGATCCAGACCCGGGGCCGCTGCAGCCGGGACAGGTCGTCGGCGCCCTCCTCCGACAGCACGGCGTCGTCCGGGCGGGCGGCGGTGAGGAGCTCGCAGATCAGCTCGTGCGAGCGCCGGTCGCCCTCCGCTCCCAGGCGCTTCGAGCCGGCGCCGGCCAGCGAGCGCCGGACGGCCAGGAGGAGGTCGCCGGCCAGCGCCGCCACCTCGGCCGCCAGCCGGGCGTCGTCGGCCGGCCGGGCGCTCAGCGGGGGAGCGCCCGCCACACCAGCTCGACCGACTCGTCGACACCCAGCTCGTGAGCGGGAACGATCAGCTCGGGCGCCAGGGGCGGCTCGTACGGGTCGTCCACGCCCGTGAGCCCCGAGATCTCCCCCGCCCGCTGCCTGGCGTACAGGCCCTTGACGTCGCGCGTGGCACACACCTCGACCGGAGTGGCCACGTGGACCTCGAAGAACCGCCCGTCGTGCAGGGCCCGGACCTCGTCGCGGGCGGCGCGGTAGGGCGAGATCACCGAGCACACGGCCACGACGCCGTTGCGGCTGAGGAGCGACGCCACGAACCCGATGCGGCGGATGTTCTCCACCCGGTCGGCGGCGGTGTAGCCCAGGTCGCGCGTGAGGTGGCTGCGGACAACGTCACCGTCGAGGACCTCCACCCGGTGGCCCTCGTCGAGCAGGCGCTTGGCCAGGCCGTGGGCGATGGTGGTCTTGCCGGCCGACGGCAGCCCGGTGAGCCACACGGTCAGGCCCTCGGCCAGGGTCGGGGGGGCCGTCACGGGCGCCAGGGTATCCGCCGGTGGCACCGGAACCCCTGCTACCGTTTGCGAACGGATGTTCGTGCTTGGCATCGACCCGGGCGTCTCTCGCTGCGGCTACGGCTGCGTGGCCCGCTCCGGCCGGGGCGGGCGAGCGGTGGTCGTCGGCGTCCTCACCACGTCCCCGTCCGACCCCCTGCCGTTCCGGCTGGCCACCCTCGACCGTGAGCTGCGGGCCCTGCTGGCCGAGGTGCAGGGCTACGCCCGCGACGCCGGGCGCCCGCTGGTCGTGGCCGTCGAGCGGCTGTTCTTCCAGACCAACGTGCGCACGGCCATGTCCGTGGGCCAGGCCAGCGGGCTGGCCCTGGCCGCCGCCGCCGGCGCCGGTTGCGACGTCGTGCAGTACACGCCAAACGAGGTCAAGCAGGCGGTGGCCGGCACCGGAGCCGCACCCAAGGAGCAGGTCCAGCGCATGGTGCAGTCGCTCCTCGGCCTGGCCGAGCGCCCCTCCCCGCCGGACGCGGCCGATGCCCTGGCCCTGGCCATGTGCCACCTGGCCCGTGCCCCGCTGCAGGCCCGCCTGCGATCGGTTGCAACATCATGATCGGGCGGCTGCGCGGGCGGCTGGTGGCGCGTTCCCCACGGGGTGAGGCCACCGTCGAGGTGGGTGGCATCGGCTACCGGGTGTCCGTGTCGCCTGCCACCCTGGCCGCGCTCGGGCCCACCGGGGCCGAGGTCGTTGTCCACACTCACCTGCACGTCCGCGAGGACGCCCTCACCCTGTACGGGTTCCCCGCCGCCGACGAGCGCGACTGCTTCGAGGCCCTGCTCGGCGCCCACGGGGTCGGGCCGGCGCTGGCCCTGGCCATCGTCTCGGTGCACCCCCCGTCCCAGCTGCGCCGGGTGCTCGTTGAGGGGGACCTCGACGCCCTCACCCTGGTCCCGGGCGTCGGGCGCAAGACCGCCGCCCGGCTGCTGATCGAGCTGAAGGCCCGCCTCGACGTGCCCGAGTCCGACCTGGCCGCCGCCGGTGTCGATGGCAACGGCGCCGCCCCGCTGGCCGAGCTGCGGGTGGCCTTGGCCGGACTGGGCTACGAGGCCGAGGAGGTGCGGCGGGTGGCGGGCGAGCTCCCGGCCGACGGCGACCTGGAGACGCTCCTCCGGTCGGCCCTGCGTCTGCTGGCCGCGTCGCGGTGAGCCCGCGCACCGAGTTGCTGTCGGCGTCGCCCGAGCCGGGGGAGGAGGGCGAGGAGGCCAGCCTCCGGCCCCGGCGGCTGGAGGAGTTCGTCGGCCAGGCCCAGCTCCGCCAGCACCTGGAGATCCTGCTCGGCGCCGCCCGCCAGCGGGGGGAGGCGGTCGACCACCTGCTCTTCGCCGGGCCGCCAGGGTTGGGCAAGACGTCGCTGGCCGCCATCGTGGCCGCCGAGATGGGGGTGCCCATCCGGGTCACGTCGGGGCCGGCTCTGGAGCGGGCCGGCGACCTGGCGTCGGTGCTCACCAACCTCGACGACGGCGAGGTGCTGTTCATCGACGAGATTCACCGCCTCAGCCGGGTGGTCGAGGAGGTCCTCTATCCGGCCATGGAGGACTTCCAGCTCGACATCGTCATCGGCAAGGGCCCGTCGGCCCGGTCCATCCGCCTCGACCTGCCGCGCTTCACCCTGGTCGGCGCCACCACCCGCACCGGCCTCATCACCGGTCCACTGCGGGACCGGTTCGGGTTCGTGGCCCGCCTGGACTACTACGCCGTCGCCGAGCTGGAGGCCATCGTGGAGAGGGCCGCCGGCATCGTCGGCGTGAGTCTCGAACCGGCCGGCGCCACCGAGATCGCCCGCCGGGCCCGGGGCACGCCCCGCATCGCCAACCGCCTGCTGAAGCGGGTGCGCGACTACGCCCAGATGAGGGGCGACGGCACCATCACTCGCGACGCGGCCCGGGACGGGCTGGCGCTGTTCGAGGTCGACGAGCGGGGCCTCGACAAGGTCGACCGGGCCCTGCTGGGTGCTGTGTGCCGCCAGTTCGGCGGCGGGCCGGTGGGCCTGTCCACGCTGGCCATCTGCGTGGGCGAGGAGCCGGAGACCCTGGAGGACGTCTACGAGCCGTTCCTCCTCCAGCTGGGGTTCCTCCAACGCACCCCCCGGGGCCGGGTGGCCACTCCGGCGGCCTGGGACCACCTCGGCCTCGACCCGCCGGCCCCACCGGCCGGATCACCTCCGTCCGGCGGCCTCTTCGGCTGAACGCCGGTTCATTCCCCGGTAATCTCGTCGCAGGTCGTTCGCCGACCCCCGGTCCCATGGAAGCCCTCCTCCCCCTCCTCATCACGTTCGGCCTCATGTGGGTCCTGCTCATCCGGCCCCAGAAGCGCCGGGTGGAGCAGCAACAGGCGGTCGTGGCGTCGCTCCGTGCCGGCGACGAGATCATCACCTCGGCCGGCATCTACGGCACCATCCTGTCCGTCGACGAGGACACTCTCTTCGTGGAGGTGGCGCCGGGCGTCCAACTGCGTCTGCTCCGCCAGGCGGTCAGCCAGCGCATCGGCCCCGACGACGAGGACGCCGCCGGTGACGAGCCGACCGAGTCCGCCACCGAGGACGACGAGCGCTAGATGCGGCGGTCGCTCACCATCTCACTCGTCGCCATCGTGCTGGTGGCCGGCGCCGCGCTGGGCGCCACCCTGGCATCGGGCAACTCCCCCCAGCTGGGCCTCGACCTCCAGGGCGGGGCGTCGGTGGTGCTCCAGCCCCGCAACGACGTGCCTTCGGGCGTGATCGACCAGGCCATCGAGATCATCCGCAGCCGGGTCGACGCCCTGGGGGTGGCCGAGCCCG
>JALYGL010000124.1 GCA_030777125.1 Actinomycetota bacterium | reverse complement strand
CGGCCAGGTGGGGCATGTCCTCGACCGGGAGGATCTTGGAGATCACGCCCTTGTTGCCGTGGCGGCCGGCCAGCTTGTCACCCTCGGAGATCTTGCGCTTCTGGGCCACGTACACCCGGACCAGCTGGTTGACCCCGGGCGCCAGCTCGTGCTGCTCCTCGCGGGAGAACACCTTGACGTCGATGACCTTGCCGGTCTCGCCGTGAGGCACCTTGAGGCTGGTGTCGCGGACCTCCCGGGCCTTCTCGCCGAAGATGGCCCGCAGCAGCCGCTCCTCGGGCGTGAGCTCGGTCTCCCCCTTGGGGGTGACCTTGCCCACCAGCACGTCGCCGGGCCCGACCTCGGCACCGATGCGGATGATGCCCCGCTCGTCGAGGTCCTTCAGGATCTCCTCCGACAGGTTGGGGATGTCCCGGGTGATCTCCTCGGCGCCCAGCTTGGTGTCGCGGGCGTCGACCTCGTGGGCCTCGATGTGGATCGAAGTGAGCACGTCGTCGCGCACCAGGCGCTCGGACAGGATGATGGCGTCCTCGAAGTTGTAGCCCTCCCAGGGCATGAACGCGACCAGGAGGTTCTTACCCAGGGCCAGGTCGCCCTGGTGAGTGGAGGGCCCGTCGGCCAGCACGTCGCCCGCGGCCACCCTCTGGCCCTCGTCGACCAGCGGCTTCTGGTTTATGCAGGTGCCCTGGTTCGAGCGGCGGAACTTGGCCAGGCGGTGGAACTTGCGGCCCAGCCCGGCGCCGTTGCGGTCGGTCTGGCCGTCGGCGTACTGGACGATGATGTGGTCGCCGGTGACCTCGACCACGTCGCCGTCGCCTTCGGCGAGGACCACGTCACCGGCGTCGCGGGCCGCCCGAGCCTCGATGCCGGTGCCGATGAAGGGGGCCTCGGCGCGCACGAGGGAGACGGCCTGGCGCTGCATGTTGGCCCCCATGAGGGCCCGGTTGGCGTCGTCGTGCTCGAGGAACGGGATCATCGCCGTGGCCACCGAGACGATCTGCTTGGGCGAGACGTCCATGAGGTCGACCTCGGACGGCGGCACGTAGTCGATCTCGCTGGTGGTGCCGTACGACGTGCCCGCCGCCCCGATGCGCACGCCGGCTCCCTGCGGGCCGCGGCGGACCAGCACCCTGTCCTCGAGGAAGTTGCCGTTGTCGTCGAGGGGGGCGTTGGCCTGGGCGATGACGTGCTCCTCCTCCTCGTCGGCGGCCAGGTAGAGGATCTCGTCGGTGATCCGGCCGTCGACCACCTTGCGGTAGGGGGTCTCGATGAAGCCGAAGTCGTTGACCCTGGCGTAGGTGGCCAGGGAGCCGATCAGGCCGATGTTCGGGCCCTCCGGGGTCTCGATCGGGCACATGCGCCCGTAGTGGCTGGTGTGCACGTCCCGGACCTCGAACCCGGCCCGCTCCCGCGACAGGCCCCCAGGGCCGAGGGCGGACAGCCGGCGCTTGTGGGTCAGGCCGTCGAGGGGGTTCGTCTGACCCATGAACTGCGACAGCTGGCTGGTGCCGAAGAACTCCTTGATGGCGGCGACCACGGGCCGGATGTTGATCAGGGTCTGCGGGGTGATGGCCTCGACGTCCTGGGTGGTCATGCGCTCGCGGACGACGCGCTCCATCCGGGACAGGCCGATGCGGACCTGGTTCTGGATGAGCTCGCCCACCGACCGGATCCGGCGGTTGGCGAAGTGGTCCTGGTCGTCGAGGCGGTAGCCGGGCTCGCCCGCGGCCAGGTGGAGCAGGTAGGTGGTGGTGGCCAGGATCTCGGACGAGCTGAGGACGAACTGGCTCTCGGCCGGGCGCTCGATGTCGACACCCAGGATGTCGGCGATCTTCTCGATCTCGGGACCCAGCTTGCGGCTGAGCTTGTACCGGCCCACCCGGGTGAGGTCGTAGCGCTTCGGGTTGAAGAAGGCGTTCTCGAAGTACGCCCGGGCCGCCTCGGCCGACGGCGGCTCGCCGGGACGGGCCCGCTTGTAGATCTCGATCAGGGCCTCTTCGCGGGTGGGCGCCAGCTCGCGCTCCTTCTCCCACTGGCCCTCGAGGAAGTCGAAATGGTTGACGAAGCGCTCGAGGAACCCGGGATGGGCCTCCTGGTCGTAGCCGAGGGCCCGGAGAAGGACGAACAGGCTCAGGCGGCGCTTGCGGGCCACCCGGGTGCCGGCGGTGACGTCCTTGCCCGGCTTCTGCTCGATGTCGAACTCGATCCACTCGCCCCGGTAGGGGTGGATGGTGGCGGTGGCGATGGTCTTGACGTCACG
>JALYGL010000123.1 GCA_030777125.1 Actinomycetota bacterium | reverse complement strand
GTACGACACGGGCCTGATCACCCAGGAGGAGCGCCACGAGATGGTGCGCGACCGCTGGACGGCGGCGACCGACGAGGTCGGCGACGCCATGACGCGCAACCTCGACGAGCTCAACCCCATCTTCATGATGGCCAACTCCGGGGCCCGCGGCTCGTTCAAGCAGGTCCGCCAGCTCGCCGGGATGCGCGGCCTCATGGCCAACCCGAAGGGCGAGATCATCGAGCGCCCGATCAAGGCCAACTTCATGGAAGGCCTGTCGGTGCTCGAGTACTTCATCTCAACCCACGGGGCCCGCAAGGGACTGGCCGACACCGCGCTGCGCACCGCCGACTCGGGCTACCTCACCCGGCGCCTGGTCGACGTGGCGCAGGACGTCATCATCCGCGAGGCCGACTGCGGCACCGAGGACCACATCGAGGTGGAGGTCAGGGGCGCCGACGGCCGGCCCAGCGCGAACCTCCTGGGGCGCATCGCCGCCCGCGATATCGAGGGCGTCGTCGAGGCCGGCCAGGAGATCGACCGCGAGCACGTCGCGCAGCTCGGCGAGGGCTCGCAGGCCACCGTCGCCGTCCGCTCCGTGCTCAAGTGCCAGGCGTCGAGCGGCGTGTGCCAGCGCTGCTACGGGCGCTCCATGGCCACGGGCCAGCTCGCGCAGATCGGCGACGCGGTGGGGATCATCGCCGCGCAGTCCATCGGCGAGCCGGGCACCCAGCTCACGATGCGCACCTTCCACACCGGTGGCGTCGCCGTCGCCGGTGGTGACATCACCCACGGTCTGCCCCGAGTCGTCGAGCTGTTCGAGGCCCGCACGCCGAAGGGCAAGGCCGTCCTGGCCCGCACCTCGGGGGTCGCCCGGCTGGCCGACGACGAGGTCAAGGGCCGGATGCTCACCATCGTGGGCGACGACGGGAGCGAGGAGAACTACGCCATCTCCAACCGCGACCTGTCCCGCCTGCTGGTGCGAGACGGCCAGGAGGTCAGCGCCGGCGACGCCCTGGTCGAGGGGCCCAAGGACCCGAAGGAGCTGCTGGAGATCAAGGGCATCCGCGAAACCCAGCAGTACCTGGTGGACCAGGTCCAGGAGGTGTACCGACCCCAGGGCGTGTCCATCCACGACAAGCACATCGAGCTCATCGTGCGCCAGATGCTGCGGCGGGTCCTGGTGGCCGAGCCGGGCGACTCCGCGTTCCTCCCCGGCGAGCGGGTCGACTCCCGTCACTACGCCGAGGCCAACCGGAACCTGGTGCAGGAGGGCAAGACGCCGGCCGAGGGCCGGCCCGAGCTGATGGGGATCACCAAGGCGTCGCTGGCCACCGAGTCGTGGCTGTCGGCGGCGTCGTTCCAGGAGACCACCCGGGTGCTGACCGAGGCTGCCATCGAGGGCAAGTGCGACCAGCTGCTGGGCCTCAAGGAGAACATCATCATCGGCAAGCTCATCCCCGCGGGGACGGGCATGACCCGGTACCGCGACCTCGACATCCAGGCGCCCGACTACGAGCCCCTGCAGTACTACTCGTCCGACACCGACCAGGACCTGGCCGCCTGGCTGGCCAACATCGGCACCGGTGACGGCGGCGGAGGCGACGGGGCGACAGCAGCCGCACCCAGCCCCGACGAGGAGGAGTACTTCGGCGCCCGCACCCCGGGCGACGCCGCCAGCTAGTTCCACGCCCGGCGTTCTCGGCGCGCTTGGGGCTCGCTCTGCGAGCCTGAGCGCGCCAAGAACGGACCAGGACGCGGCCCGGGTACACTGGTCGATCACCCCGTCGTTTCGGAAGGTACCGCTTTGCCCACGATTGCCCAGCTGGTCCGGAAGGGCCGCGAGTCGAAGTCGGAGAAGACCAGCACTCCGGCCCTCAAAGGCGCCCCCCAACGCCGGGGTGTGTGCACGCGCGTCTACACGCACACCCCCAAGAAGCCGAACTCGGCCCTTCGCAAGGTGGCCCGGGTCCGGCTGACGACCGGGCAGGAGGTCACCGCCTACATCCCGGGCGTGGGCCACAACCTCCAGGAGCACTCCATCGTCCTGGTCCGAGGCGGACGGGTGAAGGACCTTCCCGGCGTCAGGTACAAGATCATCCGTGGCGTGCTCGACGCCTCCGGCGTGCGCGACCGCAAGCAGGCCCGTAGCCGCTACGGCGCCAAGAAGGAGAAGTAGAGGTGCCCAGGAAAGGCCCGCCGCCCCGACGCGACCTCATGCCCGACCCCATCTACCGGTCGGTGCTCGTCACCCAGTTCGTCAA
Source organism: Actinomycetota bacterium (assembly GCA_030777125.1). GTDB lineage: Bacteria > Actinomycetota > Acidimicrobiia > Acidimicrobiales > AC-14 > JALYGL01. Next base: position 2,553 of record JALYGL010000123.1, on the reverse strand, counting down.
CAAGGTGCTCATGCGGGGGAAGCGGTCGGTGGCCGAGCGCACCATGTACGAGGCCCTCGACATCGTCAAGGACAAGAGCGGCGGCGAGCCCGTCGCCGTACTCAAGCGGGCCATGGACAATGTGCGGCCCCAGCTCGAGGTCAAGAGTCGCCGGGTTGGCGGGGCCACGTACCAGGTCCCGGTCGAGGTGCGCCCCCGCCGGGCCACCACCCTGGCCATCCGCTGGTTGGTCGGGTACTCGCGCCAGCGCCGGGAGAAGACCATGGCCCAGCGTCTGGCCAACGAGCTCCTCGATGCCTCCAACGGCATCGGCTCGTCGGTCAAGCGCCGTGAGGACGTCCACAAGATGGCGGAATCGAACAAGGCGTTCGCGCACTACCGCTGGTAACCCTTTCGAAGGGGGTCAGGCCCCCTTCGAGCTACCCCCCGGCGGGCTCGCTCTGGCTCGTCGATCGCTGCCAGCCGGAGATACCGCCCTTCGGGCGGCGTTGGCGGCCCGCAGAAGGCACGCCCAATACAAGAAAGCACTCCCATGGCTGAAGCCCCAATCATCCGCGAGTTCCCGCTGGCCCGGACCCGCAACATCGGGATCATGGCCCACATCGACGCGGGCAAGACCACCACGACGGAGCGGATCCTCTACTACACCGGCAAGACCTACAAGATGGGCGAGGTCCACGAGGGCGCCGCGGTCATGGACTGGATGGTCCAGGAGCAGGAGCGCGGCATCACCATCACTTCGGCGGCCACCACCTGCCGGTGGAAGGACACCTGGATCAACATCATCGACACGCCCGGCCACGTGGACTTCACCATCGAAGTCGAGCGGTCGCTACGGGTGCTCGACGGTGCGGTGGCGGTCTTCGACGCGGTGGCCGGGGTTGAGCCCCAGACCGAGACCGTGTGGCGGCAGGCCAACAAGTACAGCGTCCCCCGGATCTGCTTCGTCAACAAGATGGACCGGATCGGTGCCGACTTCTTCAGGGCCGTCGACCAGATCCGCGACCGGCTGGAGGCGGCGACCGCCCTGGTCCACGTACCCATCGGGGCCGAGGGCCACTTCCGGGGCGTGATCGACCTGCTGGGGATGAAGGCGCTGGTCTGGGAGGAGGGCAGCGGCGAGCGGTGGGAGGTCCAGGAGATCCCCGCCGACCTGCAGGAGGCGGCCGACCACTGGCACCACGAGCTGGTCGACGTCCTGTCCCAGCACGACGACACCATCATGGAGAAGTACGTCGGCGACGAGCCCATCACCGCCGACGACCTGCGCAAGGCCCTGCGGGCCGCCACCATTGCCAACCAGGTCGTCCCCGTCCTGGCCGGCTCGGCGTTCAAGAACAAGGGTGTGCAGCCCCTGCTCGACGCGGTCGTCGACTACCTGCCCAGCCCCATCGACCTCCCGCCCGTCACCGGCCTCGACGTCAAGGGCATCGAAGAGCTCGAGCGGCCGGCCGACGACTCGGCGCCGTTCTCCGCTCTGGCGTTCAAGATCATGAGCGACCCCCACGTCGGCCGCCTCACGTACTTCCGGGTGTACTCGGGCACGGTCAAGAAGGGCGCCGCCGTGCTCAACTCGACCAAGGACCGCAAGGAGCGGATGGGGCGCCTGCTGCAGATGCACGCCAACCACCGCGAGGACAAGCAGGCCGTGTTCGCCGGTGACATCGTCGCCGCCGTGGGCCTGAAGCAGACCACCACCGGCGACACCCTGTGCGACCAGGACTCGCCCATCATCCTGGAGTCGCTCGAGTTCCCGGAGCCGGTCATCCACGTGGCCATCGAGCCCAAGACGAAGGCCGACCAGGACAAGCTGGCCGACGCCCTCCAGCGGCTGTCCGAAGAGGACCCGACCTTCCAGAAGCACACCGACGAAGAGACCAACCAGACGATCATCGCCGGCATGGGCGAGCTGCACCTCGAGGTGCTGGTCGACCGCATGCTGCGCGAGTTCAAGGTCGACGCCCACGTCGGGAAGCCCCAGGTGGCGTTCCGGGAGACGATCCGCAAGCCGGTGGAGAAGATCGAGGAGCGCTACATCCGCCAGACCGGCGGCCGGGGCCAGTACGGCCACGTGGTCATCAACCTCGAGCCCACCGGTCCCGACGGCGGCTACGAGTTCGTGGACAAGATCGTCGGCGGGGTGATCCCGAAGGAGTACATCTCGTCCATCGACGCCGGCATCCAGGACGCCCTGCAGAACGGCGTGCTGGCCGGCTACCCCATGGTCGACGTGCGGGCCACCCTCGTCCACGGCTCGTACCACGACGTCGACTCGTCCGAGATGGCGTTCAAGATCGCCGGCTCCCTGGCGGTGAAGAAGGCCGCCCGCCAGGCCTCCCCCGTCCTGCTCGAGCCGATCATGTTCGTCGAGGTCGTCACCCCCGAGGACTACATGGGCGACGTCATCGGCGACCTCTCCAGCCGTCGGGGCAAGGTGGAGGGCATGGAGCAACGAGGGTCGAGCCAGGTCATCCGGGCCCAGGTGCCCCTCTCGGACATGTTCGGCTATTCTACGGACCTGCGGTCGCGCACTCAGGGGCGCGCGACGTACAC
>JALYGL010000122.1 GCA_030777125.1 Actinomycetota bacterium | reverse complement strand
CATCAGCGTCGATCAGCGGCCCGACGGCCACGCCCATCGACCGTGGGTGGCCCACCTGGAGCTGGCGGGCGGCGCCGGTCAGGCGCTCGACCATCTGGTCGTGGACGGGGTCGAGCACGATGAGGCGGGAGCAGGCCGAGCACTTCTGGCCGGCATAGCCGAACGCCGAGGTCAGCACGAGCGGGACGGCCTGGTCGAGGTCGGCGTCGGCGTCGACCACGATCGCGTTCTTGCCGCCCATCTCGGCCACCACCCGCTTGACCTGGCGTTGGCCGGGCCGGTGGACCGCCGCCGTCTCGACGATGCGCAGGCCGACGTCCTTGGACCCGGTGAACAGGACGAAGGACACCGCGGGGTGCTCCACCAGGTGGGCGCCGACCTCCTCCCCCACCCCGGGGAGGAAGGCCAGGACGCCGGGCGGCAGGCCGGCGGCGGTGAGGGCCTCGACCAGGGCGGCGGCCACGGCGGGCGTCTGCTCGGCCGGCTTGAAGAGGACGGCGTTGCCGGTGACCAGGGCAGCCGCGACCATCCCGGTGGGGATGGCCAGCGGGAAGTTCCAGGGCGAGATGACCACGCCGATGCCCCGCGCCCTGTAGGTCAGGACGTTGCGCTCCCCGGGCGGCGAGTCGACGGCCCCGCCGGCGTCGAGTCGGAGCATCTGGCGGCCGTAGTACTCGCAGAAGTCGATGGCCTCGCAGACGTCGGCGTCGGCGTCCTTCCATGGCTTGCCGGCCTCGAACACCTCCAGGGCGGCGAGGTCGTCACGGCGCTGGCGCATCCACTCCCCGGCGCCGAAGAGCACCGCGGCGCGTTGGCGGGCCGACGTCCGCCGCCATCCCTCCCACGCCCGTTGCGCCGCCTCCACCGCGGCCTCGGCCTCGTCGCGCCCGCACGACGCCGACACGGCCACCGTGGTCGACGGCTCCCCGGGATCGACGGACTCGATGCTGGCCACGGTCGTCACCGGGCGGCCGTCGATCACGGCCGGCACGGTGCGCCCCAGGCCGCCGTCACGAACCCGGTCGAGGGCCGCCGCGAACGCCGAGCGGACCGTCGTCCTCCGCCACTCGGCGACCGGCTCCGGCTGGTAGGGCCCCGGGGCGTCCGGGCGCGTGGGCGGCGGCCGGTGCGGCGGGTCGAGCCCGGGCAACACGTCGACCGCCGGCGGCGAGAGCAGGTCGTCGAGGTCCTGGCCCTCCACGAACCGCCGGCGCACGAAGCTCTCGTTGGCCGTGTTCTCCAGCAGGCGACGGACCAGGTACGACATGCCGGGAACCAGCTCGCCCAGCGGCGCGTAGACCCGCAGGCGGCTCCCCAGCTTGCGAACGGCGGCGTGAATGGGCTCGGCCATCCCGTACAGGAGCTGGATCTCGTACCCCGAGTCCGGGATGCCTCGGGACCGGGCGTAGGTCACCGCATACGCCAGCGAGCGCAGGTTGTGGGTGCCGAAGGCGGCCCGGACCTCGCCGTGGTGGTCGTGGAGGAGCCGGGCGCAGCGCTCGTAGTTGGCGTCGGTCTCCTCCTTGCGCTCGAACACGGGGACGGGCCAGCCCTCGGCCCGGGCCACCACCGTCTCGGTGTCCCAGTAGGCGCCCTTGACCAGTCGCACGGTGATCGGCCGGCTCCGTCCCGACGAGAACGAGATCAGATCCGACAGGTCGTCCCGGGAGTCCCTCAGGTAGGCCTGGACGACCGCACCGGCCTCCATGTCGGCAAACTCCGGCTCCTCCAGCAGCTCGCGGAACAGCTGGAGGGTGACGTCCTTGACGTCGTAGTGCTCGGCGTCGAAGTGGACGAACGCACCGCCGTCGCGGGCCTGGCGCAGGATGGGCCGGAGCCGGTGCTTGGCCTGCTGCAACCCCCGTTCACGGGTCAGCGACGAGTACTGGGATGCCAAGGCGGTCGGCTTGATGCTGACGTTCACCCGGGGCAGGGCGCCGACGTCGTCGCGCTCCAGATGATCGTTGGGGGCCCACGACGTGGTCGCCTCGAGCAGCACGGTCAGCAGCTCCCCCACCCTGGCCGCGTACCGGTCGGCCTCGTCCTCGGTGACCGTCTTCTCGCCGAGGAGGTCGACGGTGAACGCGCTCCCGCGCCGCCACAGCTCGTGCAGGCCGTCGACCGCGTCGTGCGGACCGGTGCCGACGATGAACTGCTCGGCCACCCGGGTGATGTTGCGCCGGGCCAGCCCGGCGGCGGCGGCCCTGCCGAACGGCAGGTGGTCGGCGACGTCGAGGCCGAGGTCCAGGACCTTGGGGACGTCGGAGCCCTCGAAGTACTCGTCCAGGTGGCGGAGGACGTCGGCGTCGTCGGTCGTCGCCGGGAACACGTCGACGAACCGGAAGAGCTGGGTCTTGAACGACGGGTGCGACATGGCCCACTCGAGCATGCGCTCGCTCCACCACGACGACTGCACCACCGGGGCGCGGTGGGCGGCGCCCAGCTCCGCCATCCGGCGGGCCAGGGCGGTGACCTCGGCGTCGAGAGGCGTGGCCAACCGCCCCAGGGTACGCGTCGACGGTAAGGATGACTTGCGCACCACCTGTGTTGACGAATGGTGGCGGAGAGAGGGGGGCCTCGGTACGGTCGCGATCCACGTCGGCAGTCGTTGTCTGGGGGTTCGATTCGCCTTGGGGCGCCTGATACGCATGGTGTGCGTGGTGGTCCCGACGCTCGCGGCCCTGGCCCCCGCCCCGCCCGCCGCTGCCGAGGAGGACCCGCCGACGGTGGTCGAAGTGGTCCGCTTCCAACCGGTGGACGCCGCCACCACCATGTCGGTGTCGGGACGGCCCTATCGCGGCGTGGTCGAGGTCCGGCGCCACGGCGCGGGACTGGCCGTCATCAACGAACTGCCCCTGGAGGACTACCTCCGCGGCATCGTCGAGGTCCCGGCCGAGTGGCCGCCGGCGGCCCAGCAGGCCCAGGCCATCGCCGCCCGCACCTACGCCCTCAACCAGAAGGCGGCGCCGTCGGAGGGACCGTGGCGGGCGGCGGGCGCCGACATCTGCCCCACCGATGCCTGCCAGGTCTACGAGGGTGTGGCCGGGGAGCAGCGGGCGTCGGCGTCGAACTGGACCGACGCGGTGGCCGCCACCTCCGGGCAGGTCCTCCTCGCCGACGACCAGCCCATCCTGGCCATGTACTCGTCGTCGAACGGCGGCCGCTCCGTGCGGGGGCCTGCCCCCTACCTGCGGTCGGTCGCCGACCGCGACGACGCCCGCAGCCCCCTGAGCCGGTGGACCCGGCAGGCCCCCCTCGCCGCCCTGGCGCCGCTCCTCGGGGTGAAGGCGCCGGCCACGCTGGTGGCCGTCCGCCGGACCGGTGACGCCGTCGTTCTGTCGGAGCAGGTGCCGGGCGTGCCGGACAAGCCGGTCACCGAGCGCAGCCTCCCGGTGGCCGACTTCGTGGACCGGGTCGGCGATCCCATGGGCTCCTTCCCCTCCTTCCGCTTCACCCTGCGGTCCGAGGGGGGCACCGCAGTCGCCGACGGCCAGGGATTCGGGCACGGGATCGGCATGAGCCAGTACGGGGCCTACGGGAAGGCGCTCCGCGGCCTCGAGGCCGGCGACATCCTGGCTGCGTACTACGGCGGGGTGCGGCCGGTGGCGCTGCCTCCGGAGCGACTGCCGGCCATGCGGGTCGCCGTCGCCCTGGACCAACGGTCGGTGCGGATCAGCTCGCCGGCGCTGTTCTCCGTCGTCGACGGCGCCGGCTCACCGGTCGGCGGCATCGGGCGGGGCGAGTGGACGATGACCGCGGCCGCCGGCGGCGTCCGGGTCACGCCTCCGGACGGCCACGACGCCCCTCTGACCATCGACCGGCCGGTCGTCGAGGCGGCGCCGGCCGGAGGCGGTGGTCCGGCCGTGCGGTTCGACGTCTCGGCGCCGGCCATGGTGAGCGCCCACCTGTCCACGCCGGGACGCAGCCCGGGTGTGGTCCCCGCCCGCCTCGCCGACGCTGGTCCGGTCACCCTCGAGTTGCCGCCGGTCGACCCCGGTGAGAGCTACCAGCTCGTCATCCAGGCCGACGGCGGCCCGGGACGGCAGACGAGTGTCCCGCTGCGCATGGACGTGGCCGACGACACCGCGGCGACGGTCGTGCTGACGCCGGAGGCCGCCACACCGCGGAGTGGGTGGCTGGTCGCCGCCGCCCTGGCCCTGGCCGGAGCGCTGGTGAACCTCCGTGTCTGGCGCCTGGCCCGGACCGCAGGAGGCTCCTGAGCCCGCGGTACGATGCGCCTGCGCCGGGCGGCGTGGCCGAGTGGTTTAGGCAAGGGCCTGCAAAGCCCTGTACAGCGGTTCGATTCCGCTCGCCGCCTCCAGTAAAGACGCTGGTCACGGCTCTGTGAGCCCCGCCTCGTGCGCCCCGGCCGAAGCCCAACTACACGCCAGCTACACGCGATGCCGCAGGCAGGTCCACGACATCGGCCCTCGGCGCCGGCTTGCTGGCGGTCACCACGTCGTCGAGGTAGGACGCCACGGCTCGGTCGCGCTCCCTGGTGGCGTGCTGGTAGACGAGCGCTGCCCTGGGCGAGGCGTGACCGATCCGGGCCATGAGCTCCTTCGTCGTGATGCCCGGCATGCGAGCGGTCAAGGTCGCAGCGTGGTGGCGCAGGTCGTGGGGCCGGAGTTCGGCCGGCGCTCCGGTTGCTGCCACAGCGGCCCGCCAGACCCTCGAGAACGTCGCCCGCCGGAGCGGACCGCCCTCGGGACCGGTGAACAGGGGCGCCTCGGCATCGGGCCCAGGAAAGGCTGCGAGGTGCTGCTCGAGCGACTCCACCACCACGGCTGGTAGAGCAACCGAGCGCCGGCCAGCCGCTGACTTCGGCGCCAGCACGACGCGGCCGGTGCCCCTGATCTCCTGGGCCTGATGGCGGACGTGGACCTCACCATGCAACAGGTCGACGTCGCACCGGCGAAGGCCGAGCGTCTCCCCCGTTCGCAACCCTGCGAAGCCGGCGAGGAGGATCATCGGTCGGTACCTTGGCTCCACGGCGT
>JALYGL010000121.1 GCA_030777125.1 Actinomycetota bacterium | reverse complement strand
GGGCGCAGCTCGAGCTGGAAGCAGGCCCGCACCTGCACCCGCAGCGGAGCACTGACCTTGGAGCGGGCGGTGATGGTGAGGTTGGGCTCGGTGAACGTGGCCGGGACGGCGCCGGGGTCGCGGGCGGCGGCGTTGACCAGCCAGGCCACCAGGCGCTTGGCCTCCCAGGTGGTCAGGCAGGGATCGACGACCTCCCAGGTGCCCTGGGGCGACACCACCCGGAGGGACACGAGCAGCCAGTTGGAGTCCCACGGGTCGTGCTCCTCGGCCGGGAACTGGTAGCCGACGACGGCCAGCTCCAGCTCGTTGCCCTCCCGTCCGGCCAGCAGCACCGCCTCAGTCTGTCAAGACCGGGTGATAGCCTCGGAACTTCCCATGGCGAACATCAAGAGCCAGATCAAGCGCAATCGGCAGAACGAGGTCCGGCGCCTCCGCAACAAGGCGGCCCGCTCCGAGATCAAGACGCGCGTCAAGAACGCGGTGGCGGCGGCCGAGGCGGGCGCCGGCGACGGCGTCGACGCCCTCCGCCTCGCCGTCAAGCGCATCGACAAGGCCGCGGCCAAGGGCATCATCCACAAGAACCAGGCCGCCAACCGCAAGTCCCGGCTGATGAAGCGGATCGCCGCTACGAGCGGCGGGGCCTGAGCGGAGACCGGGGCCCGAGCGGAGGACCAGGCCCGAGCCGGCTGAGCCGGGCCACCAGCACCTCCAGCACCGCCTCCCCCGGCCAGTCCACCGCCCCCTTGAGAGCCAGGTCGGCATCGGCCAGCAGGGTGATGGCCCGGGCCAGCGACTCGTAGCCGAGACGCCGCGCCTGCACCAGCGCCTTCTTCGCCGGGTACGTCGACCCGGTGATGCCCAGGGCGGCGGCCGCGGCCCGCTCGTCGGCCACCCCCGACCCCTCCAGGCGCAGCATGCGCCCGAAGTGGGTGTGCAACGTGGCCAGGATCACCAGCGGATGGCGCCCGCCCGGCCCCACCAGGCGGCGGAGGACGGCCAGGGCGGTGGCGGTTTCGCCCTTGTCGATGGCGTCGGTGAGCTCCCACGGCGCCACCCCGCCGGCCTCGCCCAGGAACGGGGCCACCTGCTCGGCGCTCAGGCGGGTGCCCACGCCATAGGCCGCGGCCAGCGTCTCCAGCAGCCCGCGGAGACGACCGAGGTCGTCGCCCAGGTGGTCGCCCAGCAAGGCAGTGGCGCCGGCGTCGAGCCTGACGGGGCCCTCCTTGACCTGGGCCGCCAGCCAGCTCGACCGGCCCTTCCCGGACGGGACGGCGGCGTCGACCACGTGGCCGACCTTGCGGACGGCGTCGAGCAGGGCCCGGGCCGTCTGTCCCCCGCCCGCCACCAGGACCAGGGCGGTCGTGGGAAGCGGGTCGGCCAGGTAGGCGACCAGCGGCGCCGCGTCCTGGGTCGAGAAGCGGCCGACGCCTCGAGCCACGACCACGCGCCGCCCGCCGAAGAAGGGGGGCGTCTGGGCCGCGTCCACCACGGTCGCCACGTCGTATTCGTCGCCGGCCAGGTCCTCCACGACGAGCGCCGGGTCGTCGTCGCCCACCAGCCGGCCCACCAGCTCACGCACCGCGTCGGCGGTGAGCGTGGCGTCGGCCCCCTTCACCAGGTAGGCGGGGAAGACGGTGCCGGCGGTGGCGACCATCACGCCTCCTCCATGGCGTTCGGGCACGCAGCCTCCACGGCGTTCGGGCACGCAGCCTGGAGGACGGCGGCCAGCACCAAGCACACCCGGCGGGTGCCCTTGACGTCGTGGGCCCGGACGATGCGACAGCCTCCCACCACCCCGATGGCGGCCGCAGCCAGCGAGGCCGTGCGCCGCTCGTCGACCTCCAAGGCCAGGATGCGGCCCAGGAACGTCTTGTTGGAGGCCGACAGGAGCAGCGGGTAACCGAGCTCGGCCAACCGCCGCGACCGGCGCAGCAGGGTGAGCGACTGCTCCGCCGTCTTGCCCAGGTCGAGGCCGGCGTCGACCACGATCCTCTCCGGCGGGATGCCGGCGGCGCGGGCGCGCAACGCCCTGTCGGCCAGGAAGCGCCGGACTTCGGCGACCACGTCGACGTACCGGGGATCGGGATCCGCCACCCGGGGGGCCAGGCGGATGTGGGTGGCGACCACGGTCGCCCCCGCCGCTGCGCACGCCGGGAGGTAGTCCGGGTCGGCGAAGCCGCTGATGTCGTTGCCGACCACGGCACCGGCGGCGAAGGCGGCCGCGGCCACCGAAGCCCGCCAGGTGTCGACGGACACCGGCACGTCGAACCGGGCCCGGAGGGCCTCGACGGCCGGGACGACCCGGTCGAGCTCCTCGGCCTGGCCCACCTCGGAGCCGGGCCCGGCCTTGACCCCGCCCACGTCGAGCAGGTCGGCGCCCTCGTCCACCAGCTGCTCGGCCCGCCGGCACAGGTCGTCGAGCCGGAAGTGGGCCCCCTTGTCGTAGAACGAGTCGGGGGTGCGGTTGAGGATGCCCATGACCAGGGCGGTGGTGGTGACGTCGTAGCTGCGGTCGCCGAGCGCCAGACGCATGCCGGCGAACCTACCGGGGCGGCGCCCGCGACGAGACCCGCACGCTGAGCCGGGGGGCGACGGCGTCGACGGCCACGGCCAGGGGCCCGGCGGCGACCGTCGTGCCGGCGGCGGGGACGACCGCGCCGGTCAGCCGGTTCCCCGGAGGAGCCAGCAGCAGGCGGGGCCTGAACCGGCGCAGGGTGGGCTCCACGTCGCGCGCGCTGGCCACGCCTGGGCGAGCCACGGCCATGACGTCGAGACGGCGGACCGACGCCGAGCGCAGGCCGGACAGCAGGCGGTCGGGCGACGCCTCCAGGTCGTCGACCACGAGGACGGCGGCACCTCCGGTGCGCCACAGGAGGGCGCCCGGCGCCACCGGACGGCCGTCGACGGTCGGCGGCAGGGCGGCGGCGACCGCGGGCGTGACCAGGACGG
>JALYGL010000120.1 GCA_030777125.1 Actinomycetota bacterium | reverse complement strand
TCGCCCAGCGGTGCACCATCGTGATCGTCGAGCACGACATGGAGTTCCTGCGCCGGTTCGCCCGGCGGGTCACGGTCATGCACGAGGGCAAGGTGGTGAGTGAGGGCTCGGTCGACCAGGTGAGGGCGGACCCGCTGGTGCAGGAAATCTACCTGGGGCGCAGCCGGGACCGGCGGGGCCACCGCGTGGTCGAGCCCGTCGCCGGAGCGGGAGCGGCCCCGACCACCCCGGTGGTGCCTGGGTGATCCTGTCGGTGCGCGACCTGCACGTTGCCTACGGGCGGGCGCCGGTGCTTCACGGGATCGACCTCGAGATTCCCGCCGGCGGGTTCTTGTGCCTGCTCGGCCGCAACGGTGTCGGCAAGACCACGCTCCTCAACACGGTGACGGGGGTCCTCGCGCCGACCAGCGGGCGGGTGGGCCTCGACGGGCGGGACGTCACCGGCACCCCGCCACACGCCCGGGTCAAGGCGGGCATGGCTTACGTCCCCCAGGGTCGCGACGGGTTCCCCCACCTCACCGTGGCCGAGAACCTCGAGGTGGTGGCCGAGGCGAATGCCCGAGGCGACCGCAGCGCCGTCGACGAGGTGCTCGACCTGTTTCCCCGCCTGGTGCCGCTGTCGAAGCGCCGCGCCGGTAATCTCTCGGGCGGCCAGAAGCAGCAGCTGGCCATGGCTCGCGCCCTCGTCACCCGCCCGAAGCTGCTGGTGCTCGACGAGCCCACCGAAGGCATCCAACCGTCGATCATCGACGAGATCGAGGACGCGCTGGCCGGGCTTCGCCAGCGCCACGACCTGGCCTTCCTGCTGGTCGAGCAGTACGTGGAGTTCGCCCTGCGCCTGGCCGACACCTACGCGGTGATGGACGTGGGACGCATCGTCGACACCGGGCCCGCCGCCTCCCTCCACGCCGACGACGCCGGCCGGCTCCTTGCCGTGTAGACGAAGGGTCGCCGTGGCGGCTCAGCGGCCTGCTCGGAGCCGGAGGTAGCGGCCCACCCGCCAGGCGGTGAGACCGACGGTGCCGTAGCGGGACCGGAGGGCGGCGGCGTCGAGGATGTAGAGCGCCCGGGCGGCGGCGATGTGGGACCACACCAAGGGGACGTTGCCGAGCGATCGTAGGTTGTCGGCGTCGAACTCCTCGGCCATGAGGCGGGGCAGCACCGAGCACAGGGCGTCGGCGCGTCGGCGGGCGTCGTCGACCCGGCCCACCGCCGCCAGCGCGGCGACGGCCCACCACGACATGGGCACGAAGGTGGCCTCGCGCCCGGAGAAGCCATCGTCGGCACCCGGCTCGTAACGGTAGAGGTGGGGCCATGACTCGAGCTTGGCGATAGTGGCGTCGACCAGCCGGCTGGCCTGCTCACCTTCGACCAGGCCGAACAGCGCCGCCATCAGCGCCGAGGCGTCGGTGACACGAGGGTTGTCGTCATAACGCTGCGGGAGGCCGCCGTCGTCGCCGATCGCCGCCACAACCCGCCGGCGGGCTCGCTCGCGCGCGTCCTTCCAGTGGCGACGTCGCTGGAGGGGATGACGGAACCGGGCGATCCAGATGGCCCGATCGAGCGCCAGCCACCGCCCCAGGTCACCGCTGACGAGCGGCCCGGGTCGGCGGAGCTCCCAGATGCCGTTTGACTCGGGCACGCCATGTCGATCGTCCTCCGTGGCGAGGCGGTCGGCGATGGTTCGCACCAGGCTCCATGTGCCCTCGTCGAGCGATCCGCCGGTCTGCAGGTATACCGACACCGCTTCGACCAGCATCCCGAGGGCGTCGTACTGCAGCTGGTCGGCGGCGGCGTTGCCCACCCTGATCGGCTGGGAACCGGCCCAGCCCGCCACTCCCGCCACCTCGTGCTCCTCGGCGACGTCGTCGCCTCGGATGTCGGTCATCGGCCCGGACGGGACTCGGGCACCGCTGGCGATGCCCTTGACGAACCCGAGGTAGGCCTCATCGGCACGGCGCCGGCCCAGCAGGGCAGCGACCGACACCGCCAGCGACGCGTCGCGAAGCCAGGTGTAGCGGTAGTCGAACTGCCGGTCGTGACCGGGCGCCTCGGGCAACGAGGTGGTGGGGGCGGCGATGACGGCGCCGGTGGGGACGTAGGTGCACACCTCCAGCACTGCCAAGGCATCGGCCGCCCGTCGGGGGTGATGGCGCGGCAGCCGGGCGTCGGCGAGGACAGCCTCGAAGGCGTCGTCAGCCTCGAGGAGGAGCTCGACGAGGTCTTCCTCGGTGACGCCGACCTCCGCCTCGTCACTGCTCACCACCAACCCCACCCAGCGCCCCCGGCGGCTGCGCAGGCGGGTCAGCAGGCGCGGGCGCTCGCCGCCCGAGCCTGCCTCCACCCAGGAGCTGGCGCCGTCATCGCCGAAGGTCCGCACCACCAGGGGGGCCACCCCCAGCCGGCAGCGCTGGCCCTCCCAACGGCCCCACGGCTGCTGGTCGAAGCCTCCGAGCGCCAGCTGGTGTACGACGTCGAGGTCGCTGTCGTCGCCGCGCACCAGCCTGACGAGCCAGGAGCCCTCGCCGTGCCTCACCACCCCGTCCCAGCAGCTGACCCGGCGCTGGTCGCAACTCACGGTGGTCAGGGCGGTGGGGCCGGCCGGGCGCTCCCCCCGGTGCACCGATCGGGCGCCCGACCAGCGGGCGGCGGGCCCCTCGGCGTCGAGGAGCGACCACAGCACCGGCTCGGAGTCCATCGCCGGCGTGCACCACCAGTCGATCTCTGCGTCGGGGCGGAGAAGGGCACAGGAGCGGCCGTCGCCGATCAGACGGTGGGAGCTGATGGCTGGCGCGTGGTCACCCACCGCCGCGTCGGAGCGTGCGCCACGCCACCTGCGCCTCGGGCAGCACCTGGGGAACCATGGCGACCGACGCCGCCGCCGCCGCGAGGCACCAGCTGCAGAAGCGTCGGTGCTTGCTCGCCTGCTCGGCGGTGAGGAACAGCCCGCTGGCGGCATCGAGGCCCACCTTGGCCGCCAGCGCCAGCACCAGCCAGGGTCGCTCCGTTGCCCGGCGACGGTCACCCATCCCGGCCAGCACCAGGGTCACCGCCGAGCTGAGGATCCCGAGGGCGGCATCGGGCGTCTTCAGCTCCTGGTAGGCCTCGCCCGAGGCATCGACCGTATCGGCGTCGACGCCCGGCAGGGGCGGCTCCGGGAGGTGGCGCACGACGCCGGTCTGGTAGGCAGCGACGGCTCCGAGCGCTCCGATCGACCCGAGCGACAGCGCCGCCACCCGTCGTCGCCGATCGAGCAGCTCGCCGCTCCCTCGCCGTAGATCGTCACTCACCGCCTCCGCCTCCGCCGAGCTGGCTCGTCCGACGCCTCCCGGTCGCCCCCGGGCGGAGCGGGCGGGAGGGCCGGCACCGTCACGCTGGTGCAACGACATGGTGTTCTCCTTGTCTCGGTCGGTCCTCGGCTGGTACCCGGGGGACCAGCGCGAGAGCCTGACCGCCGGGTCGGGACAGCCGGGCTCGGCGCTCAGCCTCCTCTAGAACGCCTTCAGCCGCCACAGCTTCTCGCCGGCGGCCGCACGTGCTGCGCCGACGAGGTCGCGCAGCATCTGGGGTACCGAGGCGAGGAAATCAGCGTCGAGGACGCCCGCGGCCCGCCCGCTGAACACACCCTGAGCACCGTGGTCACGCTTGTTGTCGAGGGGGGCGAAGAGGTCCGACGCCTCGCTCGGATCGGCGGGTTGATCGGTCTGTTGGGCGGCGATGGCGGAGCGGGCGAGGTAGTGGGCCAGGACCGATGGGACGAGCTTGGCGGCGGCGATGACGACGCGGTTCCAGCTTCCCAGCAGCATCCTCGGGCGACCGTCGTGGGCGGCGCTGACGATGGCGGCGGCCGCCACCTCGGGCTGGTAGATCGGCGGCACCGGCTGCGGCCGCATGGGCAGTCGGTTGAGGCACCAGCGGAACTGCGGGGTGTTCACCGCCGGCAGGTGCACCATCGACACCGTCACCCCCGAGCCCTCGGCCAGCAGCTCGGCCCGCACGGACTCGCTGAAGCCCCGGCAGGCGAACTTGGACCCGCAGTAGGCCGCTTGCAGGGGGATGCCCACGAAGGCCAGGGACGAGCCGACGTTGACGATCCGCCCCCGATCGCGGGGGCGCATGCGCCTCAGCGCCGCCATCGTGCCCCAGACCTGGCCGAGGTAGGTCACCTCGGTTGCCCGCTTGAGCTCCCGAGGGCGAACATCGCCGACCGCTGAGAACACCGTGGTCATGGCGTTGTTGACCCACACGTCGATGGGACCGAGCTCCGCTTCCGCCCGACTGGCGGCGGCGTCGACCTCATCGAACGACGCCACGTCGGTGGGGATCACCAGCGCCTTGCCACCAGCCTCCTCCACGTCCAGCGCGGCGGCCTCGAGCCCGGCACGTCCCCGAGCCAGCAGGGCGACGTCGTAGCCGTCGGCGGCGAAGGCCGACGCCGTGGCCCGACCGACGCCGGCCGAGGCCCCGGTGACGACGGCGACGGGGCGAGGCACGTCCACCGGCTACCCACGGGGGGCGGCGGCCAACCCCGCCCGGTAACCGTCAGAGGCCGGCGAAGGGGCCTCCGGGGTGCTCCACCGTCCAGACGTGGAGCATCGGTGGGGTGACCTGGTGGCTCGAACCCCAGGGGCAGGTCCCGTCCGCTCCGACCGTCCCGACGATCATCGCCGTGGACGTCGAGAAGCACAGGTCGTCGTGGCCGTGCCAGTGGGCGGCCAGGCCCCCCACCTCGGGGATGGGGCTGTCGACCGACGGCAGGATGAACATGGCGCCCTGCAGCACCGGCCCCTCAGGGCTGCTGAGGTAGACGAGCGACTCCGGCGCCGTCGGGTCGAGGACCCCGCGGTCGACCAGGTGGGCGATTTTCACGTAGTGGACGAGGCGTGAGGTCGGAGGCTGGACCGGTCGGTAGCCGGCGGCCTCGGCGACGGCGACGTCCTCGTAGCCGGCGCCCGCCAGCGCCAGCTTGGTCGCCGTCACCAAGGCGTCGGCCTCGGCCTGCTGCCGGGCGGTGACAGCCTCCTCGGCGTCGTCCTGCTCGGCGGGCCGGTGGTGGGGGCTGTCAGCTACCGCATCGACGTCGCCCGGCTCGTCGGACCCGTCGCCACCGCTGCCCGCGCCCTCGGCGGCGGGAGGTGCAACGGCGGCGGGTGACGGCAGCGGCCGCGTCACGGCCCAACCCGCCACCGCCACTGAGACCGCCACCGGCACCGCCGCCGCCCCCAGGGCGACACGGCGCCGACGGTCCTCCGATGAGGCCGGGGCCGACGCTCTGAAGCTGGCGTCGAGGGCGCCGAGGACCCCGATCACCACGCCGCCGATCCCGATGACCAACACGACGTGCGCGGGGTTGGAGAGGGTGAAGATGCCCTCGTGGACAGCGAGGTGCGGGTCGCCGGCGTGCGCCCACGCGTCCCAGGACAAGCCGCTGAGCAGGGCGATCAGCCCGGCCACACCGACGGCGAGGAACGCGTTCAGACGGCGCATGAGAGAGGTTCAATGATGGCGTTGCCGGGCCGGCTCGGCTACGCAGCAAGCTCCCGTGGTTGGCCGGGCGCCGGTGTCGCCTCGATGACGATCGCCGGGGCGGTTTCCCAGCTCGGCGGGCGGGCCGGCTCCCCGGTGGTGCTGAGTAGCCTGCGGCGGGTGGAGCGCGGAGGACCGGAGGCGAGGTGCGCCTGAGCCCCCACGAACAGGAGCGGCTCCTGGTGCACGTGGCCGCCGAGGTGGCCCGCCGCCGTCAGGAACGGGGTCTCGTGCTCAACCATCCCGAGGCCGTGGCCGTCATCACCGCCTTCCTGCTGGAGGGGGCCCGCGACGGTCGCAGCGTGGCCGAGCTCATGGAGTCGGGCCGCCACGTCCTCCGTCGGGACCAGGTGATGGAGGGCGTCCCCGAGATGATCCCCGAGGTACAGGTCGAGGCCACCTTTCCCGACGGCACCAAGCTGGTCACCGTGCACGAGCCGATCCAGTGACACCCGGCGAGCTGCTCCCCGGGGGTGGCCCCGTCACCATCAACGCCGGGCGCCCGGTGAGCACGCTGCGGGTGCTCAACACGGGCGACCGTCCTGTCCAGGTCGGCTCCCACTTCCACTTCGCCGAGGCCAACCCGGCGTTGGCCTTCGACCGGGAGGCGGCGTGGGGCCAGCGCCTGGCCGTGCCCGCCGGCACCAGCGTTCGCTTCGAGCCGGGAATCGACCGCGACGTCGATCTCGTTCCCCTGGCCGGCGCCCGGGTGGTGCCCGGCCTGCGCGGCCTGGCCGCCGGTCCCCTCGAGCGAGGAGGTTGAG
>JALYGL010000119.1 GCA_030777125.1 Actinomycetota bacterium | reverse complement strand
TCTGGAGGGCGACCTGGCCCGGGTCGAGGAGGCCATGCTCCGGACGGTCCGGACGGGCGACCCGTTCCTGACCGAGGTGGCCAGCCACCTCATCACCGCCGGCGGCAAGCGCCTGCGCCCGGCCCTGACCGTGGCCGTGGGCGAGCTGGGCGGGGGCCCGGCCAACGACGACGTGGTGATGGGGGCGGTGGCCGTGGAGCTCGTCCACCTGGGGTCGCTCTACCACGACGACGTGATGGACGAGGCCCGCACCCGCCGCAACGTCGAGAGCGTCAACGCCCGCTGGGGCAACCTGGTGGCCATCCTGGCCGGCGACTTCCTGCTGGCCCGGGCGTCCGAGATCGCCGCGTCGCTCGGGACCGAGGTGGCCGGGTTGCTGGCCACCACCATCGGGCGGCTGTGCGAGGGCCAGGTGCGGGAGCTGGCCCAGACGTTCGACACCGGTCGCAGCGAGGAGTCCTACCTCACGTCCATCGCGGGCAAGACCGCCGCCCTCATGGCCACCGCCTGCCGCATCGGCGGGCTCACGGCCGGGCTGGCCCGTCCCGGGGTCGAGGCCTTCACCACCTACGGCGAGCGGGTGGGGATGGTGTTCCAGATCGTCGACGACATTCTCGACGTGGTCGCCACCGACGAGGAGCTGGGCAAGCCGGCGGGGAACGACCTGGTGGAGGGCGTCTACACCCTTCCGGTGATCCGGGCCCTGGCCTCCGACTCGGCCGCCGAGCTCCGCGCCCTGCTGGGCGGCCCCCTCGACAAGGCAGCCGTGGCCGAGGCCCGCCGCATCATCCGGTCCGACGGCGCCGTCTCGGCCGCCCTCGTCGTGGCCCGGGGCTACGCCGACGAGGCCGCGTCGGCCCTCGAGGGCCAGGACGACGCCGACGAACGGGTGGTCGCCGCCCTCCAGTCCCTGGGTGGCCACCTCATCGAGTCCGCCGGCGTCTGAGGGGCCGCCGCTACTGCCCTAGCCCCTTCCGGCCTCGGGGCGCAGGGTGGGAAACAGGATGACGTCGCGGATGTTGGCCGCCCCGGCCAGCAGCATCACCAGGCGGTCGATCCCGATGCCCAGGCCGGCGGTGGGAGGCAGGCCGTACTCGAGGGCCCGCAGGTAGTCCTCGTCGACGGCCATGGCCTCGTCGTCGCCGCCCGCCCGGGCCGCGGCCTGGGCCTCGAAGCGGGCCCGCTGGTCCTCGGGGTCGGTGAGCTCGCTGAAGGCGTTGCCCAGCTCTCGGCCGGCGACGATGGGCTCGAACCGCTCGACGTACCTGGGCTTGGACCGGTGCGGGCGAGCCAGCGGGGAGACCTCCTCGGGATAGTCGCACACGAAGACGGGGCCCCACAGCCGAGCCTCGGTGGTCTTCTCGTAGATCTCCAGCAGCAGCTTGCCCGGGCCCCACGAAGGCTCCGCCGCCGCCCCGCACTCGGTGGCGAAGGCCCGCAGGTCGTCGACGGGCGTGTCCAGGTCGACGGTGCGTCCCGTGTGTTCGGCCACCAGCTCCGTCAACGTGGCCCGGGGCCAGGGCGGGGTGAGGTCGAGGTCGCGCCCGTCGTAGGACAGCTTGGTCGTGCCGCACAGGTCCGTGGCCAGGTCGGCCACCAGGGACTCGGTCAGCTCCATCAGGTCGGTGTAGTCGGCGTAGGCCTGGTACAGCTCCAGCATGGTGAACTCGGGGTTGTGCCGGGGCGACAGCCCCTCGTTGCGGAACACCCGCCCGATCTCGAACACCCGCTCGAAGCCGCCGACGACCAGCCGCTTCAGGTACAGCTCGGGGGCGATGCGGAGGTAGAGGTCCAGGTCGAGGGCATTGTGGTGGGTGACGAACGGCCGGGCCGTGGCCCCGCCGGGCACGGGGTGGAAGATGGGCGTCTCCACCTCCACGAAGCCCCGGTCCTCCAACCACCGTCGCATCAGGCTGACCGTGCGGCTCCGGACCAGGAACGCCCGGCGTGACTCGTCCGTGACGAAGAGGTCGACGTAGCGCTGCCGGTAGCGGATGTCCGGGTCGGCCAGCCCGTGCCACTTGTCGGGGAACGGGCGGCGGGTCGGGGCCAGGACCACCCACTCGTCGACCCGCACCGACAGCTCCCCCCGGCGGGTCTTCATGATCACGCCCGTGACGCCCACCCAGTCGCCCAGTGCCAGCCGGCCGAAGTCCTCGAACTGCGGCGTCTGGCCGGCGCGCGCGAACAACTGGACCCGGCCGGTGGAATCGGCCAGGGTGGCGAACGCCAGCTTGCCCTGGACCCGGCGGAGCATGAGCCGGCCGGCCACCGAGACCGTCGTGCCGGTCTCGGCCCCGTCGTCCAGGAAGTCGAACCGCTGGTGGAGGTCGGCGGCGGAGTCCGTCCGGTCGAACCGGTAGGGGACGTCGCTCACCTGTTCATCTCGTAGACCAGCCGCAGGCCGTGGAGGGTGAGCCACGGCTCGTGGTGGTCGATGCAGCCGGCGTAGGCGGTCATGAGCCGGCCCAGGCCGCCCGTCGACACCACCGTGCACGGGCCGAGGTCCTCCTCGAACCGCCGGCACAGCCCGTCCACCGCCGCGCCGAACCCGTAGAACACGCCCGACTGGATCGACTCCACCGTGCTCTTGCCGATGGCCCGGCGCGGCTCCACCATCGTCACCCGGGACAGGGCCGCGGCCCGCTCGAACAGGGCGTCGAGGCTGATCTCGATACCGGGGAGGATGGCCCCGCCCAGGTACTCGCCCCGGGCAGAGGTGGCGTCGACCGTCGTGGCCGTGCCGAAGTCGACCACGATGGTGGGCCCGCCGTGCAGGTCGAAGGCGGCCACCGCGTTGGCGATGCGGTCGGCCCCCACCTCCTTGGGGTTGTCGTAGAGGATGGGCATCCCGCTGCGGGTGCCGGGCTCGAGGACCACCGGGGCGAAGGCCAGGTACCGCTCGGCCAGCTCCCGCAGGACGGCGGTGACCCTGGGGACGGTGGACGACACCACCAGGCCGGTCACCTGGGGGAACGACAGCCCGTGCTGGCCGAGGAACTGGGTGAGCACCAGGGCGTGCTCGTCGGAGGTGCGCTCGGCGTTGGTGGCGATGCGCCAGTGGTCGAGCAACTTGTCGTCGTCGTACAGGCCGACCACGGTGTGGGTGTTCCCGGCGTCGACCGCGATCAGCACGGGGTCACATCCAGGCCGATGTCGAGGACGGGCGCGGAATGGGTCAGGGCGCCCACCGAGATGAGGTCGACCCCGGCGGCGGCGAAGGCTCCGACCGTGTCGAGGGTGACGCCGCCCGACACCTCCACCAGGCACTGCGAGGCCACCAGCCACACGCAGTCGGTGACCTGGGCCGGCGTCATGTTGTCCAGCAGGACGAGATCGGCGCCCGCTTCCAGCGCCTGCTTCACCTGCTCGGCGGTGTCGCACTCCACCTGCACGGGCCGGCCCGGCCACAGCCGGTGGCTGCGCTCGACGGCCTCGCCGATCGACATGCCGGCCAGGTGGTTGTCCTTGAGCAGCACCCCGTCGGACAGCGAGCCGCGGTGGTTGACCCCGCCTCCGGCCCGCACCGCCGCCTTCTCCAGGGCCCGCAGGCCGGGCGTCGTCTTGCGGGTGTCGCGGACGGCGGCCGGGCCGCCGGCGGCCGCGGCCTCGACGTACCGCCGAGTCAGCGTGGCCACGCCGGAGAGGTGACCGAGCAAGTTCATGGCGGTGCGCTCGGCGCTGAGG